>NZ_JBQCCF010000020.1:0-159621 GCF_051962475.1 Dyella sp. | reverse complement strand
CCCCAGCCCCGCCCGGGCGCCCCTCGCGGCCATTTTCGGAGCGCACCCTGGGGGCGAGGTGATGTTGGCTTCTTTGTCTATCGGGAGCAAGAGAATACGCCCACCGGGGCCGCTCCTACAGGTTCTTCGCCAGGCTCACTTCACCCCGTGCATCAGCCGGTTGATCAGCGGCGACACCAGCAGCAGGAACGCGCCCGCACCGGCGAGCAGCCAGAAGCCGAAGGTGAAGCCGCCCAGCGCCGAGGCGGCGGTCATGCCCGTGCTGCCGCTGATCGAGCTGGCCAGCAGGCCCGATAGATTGCCGCCCACGGCGAGCGAGAGGAACCAGCCGCCCATCGCCGCGCCGACCAGACGCGGCGGCGCCAGCTTGGTCACCATCGACAGGCCGATCGGCGACAGGCACAGCTCACCGGTGGTCTGCAGCACGTAGCAGGCCGCCAGCGGCCAGAACGGGATCAGCCCGGCCGGCCCGAGCAGCTTCGACAGCGCGAACATCAGCACGGCGAAACCGAGGCCGTTGAAGATCAGCCCCAGGCCGAACTTACGCGGGATCGACGGCTCCTTGTTGCGCTTGGCCAGCCAACCCCACACCAGCGTGAGCGGCGGCGCCAGCGCGAGGATCGCCAGCGGGCTTACCGATTGGAACCAGCCCACCGGGAACGTCCAGCCGCCGAACATCTTGCGGTCGACCAAGTTTTCGGCGAGGAAATTGAACGAGGTGCCGAGCTGGAAATAGAACATCCAGAACAGCACGTTGAAGGCGAAGATGATCAGCATGGCGATCACCCGGTGCACCTGCACCTTGTCGTGCCGCGCCGCCTCGGCCAGCAGCAGCACGGAGATGCCGATGAACAGCAGGCCAAGCATCCACTGCAGTCCGATCGGGCCGATCTGCGAGAGCAGCCCGTAGATCACCGGCACCGCCAGCAACGAGCCCGCGATCACGCCCACCGTGCGCCCCGGCACGGTCTTTTCCGCCGCCGGGCGGCCCACGCCACCGAGGCTGCGCCGGCCAAACCAGAACCAGAAGAAGCTCAGCACCATGCCCACGCCGGCGGCCAGGAACACCAGCTTGTAGTTCTGCTCCAGCGCGGTGTCGGTGAAGTACGCCGCCATCCAGCCGGTGAGCAGCGGCGCGATGAAGGCGCCGGCGTTGATGCCCATATAGAACAGCGTGAAGCCGCGGTCGCGGCGCGGATCATCCTTGCCGTAGAGCTGGCCGACCATCGAGGAGATGTTCGGCTTGAACAGGCCGTCGCCCACGATCACCAGCGCCAGCCCCAGCAGGAACACCGGCTTGGTCGGCACCGCCAGCGCGAACAGGCCCGCCGCCATCACCGCCGCGCCGATCAGGATCGAGCGCTGGTAACCGATCAGCTTGTCCGCCACGTAGCCGCCGAAGATGCCGGTGGCGTAGATCAGCGCGGTGTACGCGCCGAAGATGCCGCTGGCCCAGGCCTGGCCGGACGCGTCGCCGTGGAAGAACTGCGCCACGATGTACAGCGTCAGCGCCCAGCTCACGCTGTAGAACGCGAAGCGCTCCCAGAACTCGGTCATGAACAGCATCCACAGCGGACGCGGATGGCCGAACAACTGCGGGAAGTCGGGCGCCGCGGTGGCGGCGTCTTGGCGATCGGTCATAAGTGATGTCACCCCGGGAAAGTCGACCGATCGTGCCAGACGCGGGCCGCCGCGTCAGCCGTGAGGGATGCTTTGACTAGCCATGGGGACGCAAGGTCGTGCGCACCTCGAACAGCTCGGGAAAGAATTCCAGCTCCAGCGCCTTCTTCAGAAACGCCACGCCGGACGAGCCGCCGGTGCCGCGACGGAAGCCGATGATCCGCTGCACCGTGCGCATGTGGCGGAAGCGCCACAGCTGGAACTGGGTCTCCAGGTCGACGAAGTCCTCGCACAGCGCGTATTCGCGCCAGTAGCGGTCGGTGTCGCCGTAAATTCGTTCGAACACCGGCAGCAGCGCCGCGTCGGCTACGTGCGGCTCGCTCCAGTCGCGCTCCAGGTGCTTGACCGGCACGGCGTGATCGAAGCGGGCAAGATAGCGCAGGAACTCGTCGTACAGGCTCGGCGCCTCCAGCACCGCGCGCAGCTGCGCCTGCCCTGCAGGATCATGGTCGAACACCTTGAGCATGGCCGCGTTCTTGTTGCCCAGCACGAACTCCATCACGCGGTACTGCAGCGACTGGAAGCCGGACGACGGCCCGAGCGTCTCGCGGAACTCCAGGTATTCCGACGGCGTCATCGTCTCCAGCACCGCCCACTGCTCGATCAGCTGACGCAGTACCGACTTGCAGCGCGCCAGCACCTTGCGCACCTGCCACACCTGGTCGCGCTGCAGGAAATCGATCGCCGCGCGCAGCTCGTGGATCATCAGCTTCATCCACAGCTCGCTTACCTGGTGCTGCACGATGAACAGCATCTCGTCGTGGTGCGGTGGCACGCTGCGCGGCTGCTGCGCCGACAGCAGCACGTCCAGCCGCAGGTAGCCGCCGTAGGTCAGGCGCCCCTCCAGGTCGGTTTCGATGCCTGCTTCCAGATCGCGCCGGTTGTCCGTCATGACCGCGTCATTCCCCGTCAAAACCCGCATGGTAGCGGCTCACCCGGGCGCATCCGTACCGGCGCGCATGCTGCGCTGTACCTTGCGACGCAACATCCCCGCCTGCTATCAATTGCAGGATTTTTTGGGACATTTGCGTGCCTGCGGGTGTTTCCCCGACCCGCGCCCTGCCGCCTCCCGAGCCCCTTTTGCCCACTTTCGGAGCGACTCGTGTCGATTGCCGCCAAGTTTGAGATCGAATACCTGCAGTACCTCGATGCCGAGGGCAAGCAGGTCCGTGACGACCTGCCCGCGTTCGCGCAGGACCTCGACCACATGGTCGAGCTGTACAAGCTGATGATGTCCACCCGCGTGTTCGACGCCAAGTCGATCGCGCTGCAGCGCACCGGCAAGCTCGGCACCTACGCCAGCTGCCTGGGGCACGAGGCCGCCCACGTCGGCATCGGCTCGGCGATGAAGCCCGAGGACGTGCTGGCGCCCAGCTACCGCGAGTACGGCGCCCAGTTGTACCGCGGCGTGCGCCCGCGCGAGGTCTACATGTACTGGGGCGGCGACGAGCGCGGCAACGACTACCAGAACGAGCCGGCGCGCCACGATTTCGCGTGGAGCGTGCCGATCGCCACGCAGTGCCTGCACGCGGCAGGCAGCGCGTTGGCGTTCAAGATTCGCGGCGAGAAGCGGGTGGCGGTGTGCACCATCGGCGACGGCGGCTCGTCCAAGGGCGACTTCTACGGCGCCATCAACATCACCGGCGCGCAGAACCTGCCGATGGTGGCGGTGATCGTCAACAACCAGTGGGCCATCTCGGTGCCGCGCAAGATCCAGTCGGGCGCGCCAACACTGGCGCAGAAGGGCATCGCTGCGGGCCTGTATTCGATCCAGGTGGACGGCAACGACATCATTGCCGTGCGCAAGGCGATGGAAGACGCGCTGGAGCGCGCCCGCAACGGCGAGGGTGGCAGCGTGATCGAGGCCGTCACCTACCGCCTTGGCGACCACACCACCGCCGACGACGCGCGCCGCTACCGCGGCGAGCAGGAAGTGAAGGACGGCTGGGCGAAGGAGCCGATGAAGCGCCTGAAGAACTGGCTGGTGGCCAAGGGCGTGTGGGACGACGCCAAGGAAGAAGCCTGGAAGGCCGAGTGCGACGAGTGGATGGACAACGAGGTGAACGCCTACCTCGAGACCAAGACGCAGCCGGTGTCGGCGATGTTCGACTACACCTTCGCCGAGGTTCCCGCCGACCTCGCCAAGCAGCGCGACTACGTGCTCGCTCTCGAAACCACGCCGACCAAGGGTCACTGAGTCATGGCACAAA
This sequence comes from Dyella sp., assembly GCF_051962475.1. GTDB lineage: Bacteria > Pseudomonadota > Gammaproteobacteria > Xanthomonadales > Rhodanobacteraceae > Dyella_A. Next base: position 155,731 of record NZ_JBQCCF010000020.1, on the reverse strand, counting down.
TCACTCTTATCGAAGCGGTCACCCAGGCGCTCGCCTACGAAATGAAGCACGACGACTCGGTCGTGGTGCTGGGCGAGGACGTGGGCGTCAACGGCGGCGTGTTCCGCGCCACCCAGGGCCTGCAGGAAAAGTTCGGCGAGCTGCGCGTGCTCGACACGCCGCTGGACGAAACCACCATCGCGGGCGTTACTGTGGGCCTTGCCGTGCAGGGCATGAAGCCGGTCGCCGAGGCGCAGTTCGAAGGCTTCATCTACCCGATGATGGAGCAGATCGCCTGCCACGCCGCGCGCCTGCGTAACCGCACCCGCGGCCGCCTGACCGTGCCGGCTGTGTGGCGCGCCCCGTGGGGCGGCGGCATCCGCGCGCCAGAGCACCACTCCGAGGCGAACGAGCACCTGTTTACCAACATCCCCGGTCTGCGCGTGGTGATGCCCTCCTCGCCCGCGCGCGCCTACGGCCTGCTGCTGGCGGCGATCCGCGATCCGGATCCGGTGATGTTCTTCGAGCCCAAGCGCATCTACCGCCAGTACAAGGAAGAGGTGCCGGACGACGGCGAGGCGCTGCCGCTGGACGTGTGCTTCGTGCTGCGCGACGGCACCGACCTGACCCTGGTGACCTGGGGCGCGCAGGTGAAGGAGTGCCTGGAGGCCGCCGACGAGCTGGCCCAGGCCGGCATCAGCGCCGAGGTGATCGACGTCGCCACGCTGACCCCGCTGGACTTCGACACCATCGCCGAGTCGGTGGCCAAGACCGGTCGCTGCGTGATCGTGCATGAGGCGCCCAAGACCGCCGGCTTCGGTGCCGAGATCGCCGCGCGCGTGGCCGAAGAGTGCCTGTACGACCTGCTCGCGCCGGTCGAGCGCGTCACCGGCTTCGACACGCACATCCCGCTGTTCCGCCTGGAGATGAAGTACCTGCCGAGCGTGGAGCGCATCGTCGATGCGGCCAAGCGCACGCTGGCCGCAAGCTAATCCTCAAAGCCGCAACTGAAACGCACGTCATTCCCGCGCAAGCGGGAACCCATTTTGATCTTCGCTCAGCGAAGCAATGGATTCCCGTTTGCGCGGGAATGACGGCAAAAAAAACCGAGATTTCTCCCGCCTGCGCGACACGCGCCAGACAACGGAAAACCACCATGGCTGACATCAAGACGTTCTACCTCCCCGACCTCGGCGAAGGCCTGCCCGACGCCACCGTGGTCGAGTGGCACGTGAAGGAAGGCGACAGCATCAAGCTCGATGCCCCGCTGTGCTCGATGGAAACCGCCAAGGCGGTGGTCGACGTGCCCTCGCCGTACACCGGCAAGGTCACCAAGCTCTACGGCGCCCCGGGCGACATCATCGAGACCGGCGCCGCGCTGGCCGACTTCGAGCCCGATCCGAACGCCAAGCAGCGCGCCGAGGCCGAGTCCACCGGCCACCACCACGGCCCGAAGAAGAGCGTAGGCAGCCCCGCGCCGGACGACGGCGGCCGCGTGGTCGCCTCCGACGAAGGCGGTGAAATGGAGAGCGGCAACGGCGATCGCGAAGACGAAGGCACCGTGGTCGGCGCGATGGTCAGCGGCAGCCACGTGCACGTCGAGCAGGCGGCCAGCATCGGCGGCGTCAAGGCCGTGCCGGCCGTGCGTGCGCTCGCGAAGAAGCTCAAGGTCGATCTGTCCCGCGTGCGCCCGACCGGTGCCGATGGCGTGGTCACCATGAAGGACGTCAAGGACGCCGCCGCCAACGGCAGCGCCCCGCTCGGCGCCGCCCCAGCCCGCGCCGTACCGGCGTCGGCCGGCCGCCACCTGGCGCCGGAACTGCCCGAACCGGGCCCGGCGCCTTCACGCACCACCACCTCACTGGCCGGCAAGCCGGTGCGTACCGCACCGCCGTCGCAGGCCGCCAGCGGCCAGCCGGAACAGCTCAAGGGCGTGCACCGCAACATGGCGCGCGTGATGGCCGAAGCCCACGCCAACGTGGTGCCGACCACCCTGGTGGACGACGCCGACCTGCATGCCTGGATCGGCAAGCAGGACATCACCGCTCGCCTGGTGCGCGCGATCGTCGCCGCCTGCAAGGCGGTGCCGGCACTCAATGCCTGGTTCGACGGCAAGAACCTCACCCGCACGCTGCATCCGCACGTGGACATCGGCATCGCCGTGGACACCGACGACGGCCTGTTCGTGCCAGCCCTGCGCAACGCCGACATGCTCGACGGCCACGGCGTGCGTGCGGCGATCAAGCGCCTGCGCACGCAGGTGGAAGACCGCTCGATCCCGTCGTCGGAGCTCTCGGGCTACACCATCAGCCTGTCCAACTTCGGCATGTTCGCCGGCCGCTACGCCACCCCGGTGGTGGTGCCGCCGACGGTCGCCATCATCGGCGCCGGCAAGCTCAGCCACGACGTGGTGGCAGTGATGGGCGGCATCGAAGTGCATCGCCGCATGCCGATCAGCCTCACCTTCGACCACCGCGCCGCCACCGGCGGCGAAGCCGCACGCTTCCTCAAGGCGCTGCTGGACGATATGGCGCAGCCGCACTGATCCGACGGATCGTGAGCTAGAAGGCCCGGGAGGTTCGCGCCTCCCGGGCCTTTGCGTTTCTGCGGCACCCCGTCCTGCTGTAGGAGCCCGCTCGCGGGCGATGCTCCTGCTCCTGATGCACATCAAAGCCGAAGAGCATCGCCCGCGAGCGGGCTCCTACAGCAGGGAGGCCCTGAGTAGTCGCGCACGTCCAGCAGCACCAGCTGCCGCGCCGAGGTGTCCGGCGACAGTTCCGGCCACGCGCTGGATACCAGCATCGCCGTGCCCGCGGCCCACGGTTCGCCGTCGAGCAGCGCTTCGTGGGTGGCGGCGGCGTCGCCCGCGCGACGATGCAGCAGGTGGATCCAGTGCAGTTGCGGGGTGAGCGCGAGCTGGCTCACCGCCTGCTGCAAGGCGAGCGCGGCGTCGGCGGACATCGGCTGCGGCTCGCCGGTCGAAGGTCGCGTCACCAGCGGACCGACGAACACGTCCCAGGTGCGCACACCGATATCCCACGCGGCGATGCGCATGCGCCGGTCGTCGGTGAGGTACCAGCACGCGGCCAGCAGCAGGTGGAAGCTCGACTGCTCGAACGCACCCAGCGCCTCACGTGCATCGGCGCCGGCGAAGCTGTCCTCGATGCAGCGATCCTCCGCTACCACCACGTCGACATCGAGCCGGCCGGGCTCACCGGCCGCACCGGCCCGCCAGTGCGCGCGGATCGCCGGGAAGTCGCCGTCGGTGAGCAACCAGCCGTCCTCGTCCGGTTCCAGCTCCACCTCGTGGCGTTCGAACAGTCGGCGCAAGGCGCTCTGCAACGCGGCGTCATCCATCGTTATTCCTTCTCTTGGTCAACGGCATCGGCCGGCGGCGCCAGGTCGCGCCAGGTGAGGTACACGCGCACGTCGAACTCGCGCTGGTGGTAGTCCGGCAGCATGTGCTCGCACAGCTGGTAGAACGCCTTGTTGTGGTCCAGTTCCTTCAGGTGCGCCAGCTCGTGCACCACGATGGTTTCCAGGAACGCGGCCGGCGCCTGACGGAACACCGAGGCCACGCGGATCTCCTTCTTCGCCTTCAGCCGGCCGCCGTGCACGCGCGAAATGGCCGTATGCAGGCCCAACGCCTTCTTCACCACGTCGAGCTTGGCGTCGTAGAGCACCTTGTCGATGCCCGGCGCGTTGCGCAGGTAGGTCTGTTTCAGTTCCATGGTGTAGGCATACAGCGCCTTGTCACTCTGCACCGCGTGGCGCTCGGGATAGCGCGCAGCGAGATGATCGCCCAGTTGCCCCGCCTGCAGCAGGGCACGCACCTGATCCTGCAGATGGTCGGGATAGCCCTGGAGGTAGCGCAGCGTGGTCACCGAGGCATTGTCGCATCCCGACCGCGGCGCTCACGCAAACAGCGCGCCGGCCCAGGTGCAGGCAAGCACCAGCGCCAGCCCGGCGATCACCGGCTGCGCGAACGCGCGGCCACCGCCCAACACGGCGACCACGGCCTTGGACACGGTGTTGGTGGTCAGCGCCAGCAGGATCGGCCACATCGCCTGGTGCGGAGCGATGGCGCCATCGGCAGCGAGCGAGGCGAACGACACCGCCGGCGCATGGGTGTCGGCGAAGCCGGCCACAGAGGCGGCCACCAGCAGGCCGCGCTGACCCAGCCAGGCCTGCAACGCGGCGGCGATGAGCTGCACCAACGCGATGGTCGCGCCGAGCAACAGCGCGCTCTTCACGCTGAAGGCGGCAGCACCGGCCTCGATGTCGGCGCCCGGCTCGCCGTCGCGGCTGCGCCAGACCACGACCGCGCCCACCGCCAGCGCGGCCGTGCCGCCGGCCAGCAGCGGCGCCGCCAGCACCCGCAGCGTCGGCGCATGCGTGACCGCCAGCACGGCGGCCATCTGCGCGAACGTGGCGACAGTGGACAGCACCGCCGCCGCCACCGCCCGCGGCCGCTGCGCGGGAGCGCCGCGTGAACGCGAACCCATCACGCCGATGGTGGCCGTGCTGGAGACGAAACCCGAGAGCAGCCCGGCCAGCGGCAGGCCCACCGTGCTGCCCAGCCAGCGCAGCAGCACGTGGGCGAGCGCGCCGATCGCCATGACCAGGATGACGATGATCCAGATCGTGCGCGGATGGATGGCGTCGAACGGCCCGATCGCGCGGTCCGGAATCAGCGGCAGCACCATCAGCGTGGCCGCAGCGAGCACCAGCAGGTTGTTGAGCTCCGCCGTCGTCAGCACACCGCGCACGAAGCGGTGCAGCCATTCGCGCGAAGCCAGCAGCGCGGTGATCGCCACGCCTACACCAGCCGCCAGCAGCGGATGGCGCGTGGCCAGCGCACCCAGCGCCAGGCAGGCCAGCAGGCTCGCCTCGGTGGTGAGGCCCGGATCGTCGCTGCGATCGCGCGCGTAGGCGATGCCGACCAGTACGGTCAACGCAAACATGGCCGCCACCACCAGCCACGAATCGAGCGCGGCGCAGATCGCGCCGAACAGCGCCACCACGGAAAACGTGCGGATGCCGGCCACCGTCTGCTGTGCGTCGGTGCCCTTGCGGCGCTCGCGCTCGGCGCCCATCAGCAGGCCGATGCCCAGCGCCACGGCGAAGCCGGTCCAGGGCGTCATGGCATGCACCCGCACGCCGGCGCGCGTCGAGCGCGCGACCGGGTGGAAAAGCGTGTCAATCGAACCGGATGCACGGCGCGCCTCGCGTTGCCGATGGCGGGCGGCGTACCGCCCTCGCCGGATGATGCCGCAGCGAGACGGGCGTGTCTGCGCCTCAGCGGCGCGTGCGTCCCCACAGTTGCTGACGCACGATCAGCCCCACCAGCAGCACCGCCACGCAGGCTCCGTAGCCGTACAGCGCGGGCAGCACCTGCTGCCAGATCGCGCCGCTGGAGCGGCCGAACTGCGCCACCGGCGGCAGGTGCACCGCCTCGTAGCCGAGCACCGCCGCGGTCACCGTAGCGGCCACCGCGAGCAGCAGCACGGCCACGTCGAAACTACGACGCCCCGCCGTGCGCGGCAGGCTTTTCGGATAGGCGAAATAGGCCCAGCCCAGGATCACCAGCCAGGGCGCAAGCAGCAGCAGAGCGAGGTAACGCATCGAAGGAACTCCGATATCGGCCGGCCGCATACGGGCCGGCACGGCAAAGAAAGAGGGCTCAGTCCTGCGCGGCGAGCTGGTCGAGCGCGTGGCGCAGTCGCTCCAGCGCGAAGTCGGCCGCGTCCGTGCCGGGGCCGATCTCCAGTCGCGCCACCGCCACGCCGTCGAGCTCCAGCATGGTGCCGTCGGCCAGGGTCTGCACCACTGCGGACGCACCACCGAGCGTGCGCAGACGCTTCTGCAGTGCGCCAGCCGCCTTGGGATCATCGAACGGCTGCGACAGCAGCAGCTCCTCGCCGTCGCCGGAGAACAGGCGGAAGCGGAAGCGGCCATCGGCATCGCGGAAGCTGGCGAAGCGCGGCGGCTTTTCCGCCTTCGGCGCCGACGCCGCCGCCGATGTGGCGACGGCCACGGCCGCGCCGGAACGCAGGCCGATCGCATCGCGCAGTTCGGCAATCAGCGGCACGGCGATGGCACGCGCCTTCCTCGCGCCTTCCTGCAGGATCGCCTCGATCTGCGCGGGCCTGGCCATCAGCTCGTCGTAACGCGCGCGCATCGGCGCCACGTCGGTCTCGATGCGCTCGAACAGCACCTGCTTGGCCTCGCCCCAGCCGATACCCTCCTCCAGCGCTGTGCGGAAGGCCTGGCTTTCCGCCTCGCTGGCGAAGGCGCGGAAGATGGTGAACAGCGCCGAGCTGTCCGGATCCTTCGGCTCGCCGGGCAGGCGCGAGTCGGTGACGATGCGCAGGATCGCCTCGCGCATGCCCTTGGCGCCCGCGGCGAACAGCGGAATGGTGTTGTCGTAGCTCTTGGACATCTTGCGCCCGTCCAGGCCGGGCAGCGTGGCCACCTGCTCCTCGATCAGCGCCTCCGGCAGCACGAAGAAATCGCGGCCGTAGATGTGGTTGAAGCGCTGCGCGATGTCGCGCGCCATCTCGATGTGCTGGATCTGGTCGCGCCCCACCGGCACCTGGTGCGCGTTGAAGGCGAGGATGTCCGCGGCCATCAGCACCGGGTACATGTAGAGCCCCGCGGTGATGCCGGCATCGGCGTCCTCGCCCTCGGCCACGTTCTTGTCCACCGCGGCCTTGTAGGCATGCGCGCGGTTGAGCAGACCCTTGGCGGTGACGCAGGTGAGGAACCAGGTCAGCTCCGGGATCTCCGGAATGTCCGACTGCCGGTAGAACGTGACGCGCTCCGGGTCCAGTCCCGCGGCCAGCCACGTCGCGGCGATCTCCAGCCGCGAGCGCTCGATGCGCGCGGGATCGTCGCTCTTGATCAGCGCGTGGTAGTCGGCCATGAAGTAGAACGCGTCCACCTCGTCGCGGCGGCTGGCGGCGATCGCCGGGCGGATCGCGCCGACGTAGTTGCCCAGGTGCGGCGTGCCGGTGGTGGTGATGCCGGTGAGGACTCGGGTCTGCATGCGTGCGCGATCGTGCTCAGTGGATCAGGGTGGACTTGCCGAACAGCGATTCGACCAGGTCCACCGCGAGCTTCGCGGTCTGGTTGCGCTTGTCGTAGGCGGGGTTGAGCTCGACGATGTCGAGCGAGCCGAGGCGGCCGGTGTCGGCGATCATTTCCATGCACAGCTGCGCCTCGCGGTAGTTCGGGCCGCCGCGCACCGTGGTGCCCACGCCCGGCGCGATGGTCGGGTCGAGGAAGTCCACGTCGAAGCTCACGTGCAGGTGGGTGTTCTCGTCGATGCCGGCGAGCGCTTCTTCCATCGTGCGCTTCATGCCGTTCTCGTCGATGTGGCGCATGTCGAACACCTGCACCTTGGCATCGCGAATCAGCTGCTTCTCCATGTCATCCACCGAGCGGATGCCGATCTGGCGGAACACGTCCGGCGTGGTCGCCGGCACGTGGCCGCCGACCTCCACCAGTTCCTTCGGTCCGTTGCCGCACAGGCAGGCCACCGGCATGCCGTGGATGTTGCCCGAGGGCGTGGCCAGCGCGGTGTTGAAATCCGAGTGGGCATCCAGCCACAGCACGCGCAGCGAGCGGCCCTGCGCGCGGCAGTGTGCGGCGACCGCGGCAATCGAGCCGATCGCCAGGCAGTGGTCGCCACCGAGCATGATCGGCAGGTGCCCGGCCGCCAGCTCCGCGTGCACGGCATCGAATACGCCGCGATTCCACGCGGCCACTTCGGCCAGGTGGCGATAGCCTTCCACCGGCGGCTGCCAGGGGTTCATCGGTCCGGCGACGTTGCCGCGGTCGACCACGTCCAGGCCGCGCTTGGCCAGCTTCTCCGCCAGCCGCGCCACGCGCAGCGCTTCCGGCCCCATCGAGGCGCCGCGGTGACCCGCGCCGATGTCGGTGGGAACGCCGATCAGGGAAATGCTCTGCTTGCTCATGCTGCCTCGTCGTGTCGATCGCGCCGCGTGGCGGGCATCCGTACGATGCGCCTGCGCGCAAGGAGGGGGATGATCAGGCGAGGCGGGCAACGACCCGCGCACCCGGGTACCACTGGCGCGACGGTGGTGCCGGCAGCAGGAATCGAACCCGCGACCTACTGATTACAAATCAGTTGCTCTACCAACTGAGCTATACCGGCGTATAGCGGCGATTCTAACAGGCGCCAGGGACTTAGGTCGCGGTGCCGGTTCAGAAGCAGCCGGTGCTGTGCGAGCCCACGCCGAGCGCGCGGATGCGCTGGCGCCATGCCGCCGGATCGACGTCGGCCACCACCACGTCGAGCCAGTATTCGGGCACCGTCTCCACCCGTTCGGTCATCTGCGCGGGGAAGCCTGCCGCCACCACCTGGTCGCGGCGCTTGCGCGCGTTCGCCGGATCCTTGAACAGCCCCAGCGAGATCGTGTTGGGCTGGCCGCCGGAGCTCACCACGAAGTAGTCGTCGATGTGCGCATCGCTCAGCCGCTGCGCCTGCGCCAGGGCCTGGGCGCGACTGGCCTGCGCGGGCAGGTACACCCACCAGCCGCGCGACTGCTGCGACTGCTCCTGGCGCGAGCGGCTGCGCGCCGTCTGCGATTCCAGCTTGCTGCGTGCGCTGCGCAGCGCCTGCAGGCTGGCGAACGGACCCAGCGCCATGCAGCGGTAGCTGGCAGCGGTGGGCTCCGGCGCGCTGGACGGCGCGGACGGTACGGACGCCGCGGCGCTGGCATCGGCCAGCGTCGACGACGCGGACAACGGCGCGGGCGCCGAAGCCGCTGCCACGAGATCGGGCCGCTCGGTCAGCAGATGCAGCACCGGCACGCCCGGATCGGTGACGCTGCGCACATGGACGTCGTCCTGGCCCAGCATCAGCCAGGCGCCCACGGCGATATTGAGCGCGATCAGCAGCACGAACAGAAGACGCAGGAACATCGACATCCCTCAGGCAAGCTCCGGTGCAGTCTAGTGGTCGGCCGCGGACGGAACCGCGACGCGGCTCCACACGTCCAGCCCGCGCAGCACGCCATCGGCGAACAGTTCGCTGGGCAGGTCGACCAGCGAGCGCAGGCTGGCCGCATCGCCGCCGCCAAACATCAGCCGCGGCGCGCCGCCGAGTTGCGGCGCCACCTGCGCGGTGAACCGCACCACCAGCGCAGCGCAGGCACCCCAGCAGCCCGAGGCCACCGCATCGGCCGTGTTGTCCGCCAGCGTCGTCACCACTCCGGCCTGTTCGGGCCGCACGCGCACGGTGGCGCCCAGCAGCGATTGCTGCATCAACTGCGGCCCGGGCGCGATGATGCCGCCCAGATGGCTGCCGTCGCTGGCGAGCGCATCCAGCGTCAGCGCCGTGCCCACGCCCACCAGCACGCACGGCGAACGCCCTTCGGCATGCGCCGCCACCATGGCCAGGAAACGATCGACACCCAGCCGCTGCGGTTCGGCGTAGGCGCTGCGTATACCGCACGCGGCGGCGGGACTGCGCACCCACTGCACCTCGCGCGACAGGGCGGTGATTGTCTGGGCGGCAACCAGGGCCTCGCGCGCTTCGTCCACGACCGAGGCGCCCAGCACCATGTCCGCCGGCGGCAGCGCGCGCCATGTCTCGCACAAGGTATCGGCCACCGAATCGGACCAGGCCACGGCGCCATGCGCCAGTTCGCCGGTGGCGTCGCGGGCGGACCATTTCAGGCGCGTGTTGCCCAGATCCAGCAACAGCCTCATGCGCGGCGCACCGTGACGTCGGCGCTGTCCACCGCGCGCGTGCTGCCATCGGCAAGCCGTACCAGCAGAGCGCCACGGGCGTCGACGCCGGCCCCGGTGCCGAGGAAATCGCCGTGCGCGCCGGTGAGCCTGAGCGGCACGCCGTGAAGCAAGTCGTGGGTGGTGTAGTCGTCGACGAAGGCGGCGAAGCCGCACCGCTCGAATTGCCGCAGGCCGTCGGCCAGGGCCTGCACCAGTGCAGCGGCCATGGCGTTGCGCGGAGGTGGCCGCCCCCCGCACAGGCCTGCCACATCGGCCACCGGCTGTCCGGCCTGCTCACGCAGCGCGTCGGTAAGGCGCAGATTGAGACCGATACCGATCACCGCGGCGCAGGGCCCCTGATACTCGCCGCTGAGCTCCACCAGGATGCCGGCCAGCTTGCCCTGGGGTGTGAGCACGTCGTTGGGCCACTTCAGGCCCGCGCCCTTGACGCCTGCGGCCGTCAGCGCCCGTAGCACGATCACCCCGACCGCCAGCGACAGCCCGGACAGGCCCGCCAGCCCACCATCGAAGCGCTTCAGGCAGGACATGTAGAGGTTGAGTCCTGGCGGCGACAGCCAGATGCGCCCGCGGCGACCGCGACCGGCAGTCTGCGTCTCGGCGAACACCACGCTGAGGTCGGCGGCCGTCGGTCCGCGGCGCTGCAGCTCGCTCGAGGTGGAATCAAGCTCCCAGTGCACCTCCAGCGCGCCCAGGCGCTCGCTGCTGGACGGATCCATCGCGGCGCGAATGCACTCGGCGTCCAGCAGCTCCACCGGCCAGGGCAATCGGTAGCCGGCACTGCCGCGCGATTCGATCGGCAGGCCGCGGGCGCGCAGCGCCTCGATCTGCTTCCAGATGGCGGCGCGGGTCAGCCCGGCCGATTCGGCCAGTCGGGCGCCGGAGACCGGTTCGCCCGAGGCCAGGGCGGCAAGCAGGTCAACGGCGTGCATGGGGCGTGCCCGCCGCTGGCGGGAAAAGGGACAAAGGCATGGACAGCATTCTATCGCGCGCGACGCGGAGCGCCGTCGGGAAGCGGCCGCGACACTGGCACGTGCTCACGCTTTCTGTCACGCTCCGACGTCTGTTCATGCGAATCAAGGGGTTGAGTCGCCATGAGTCCCACACGCTGGATTATCGGCTGCACCTTGGTCGCGGCGGTCTCCTCGCCGGCCATGGCGGCGCGTGCCGCAGGCGACATGGGCGCGCAGGACCTCGGCCAGCGCACCGGCACCAGCGCGCACACCCGCACCATCGACAGTGGAGCCACCGGCGGTGGCGATCTTTCCGGCACAGCCAGCAGCCACGCCAGCGACGCGCCGGCGAGCGCAAGCAGCGGAAGCGGGGATGGCGACCGGTCCGGTTCGTTGCCGGTGAGCTCGGGCGACCGACAGGCGCCGGCGCCGCACTCCAACGTCGGCTGGCAGTCCCTGCTGCCCGGGTCGATCCAGTAACTTCCGCGCGCTCGCGAGCACGCCAAGCCACTCGTCACCCCGGCGGCAAGGTCACGCTGAAGCGGGCGCCGCCGAACTCCGCCGAGCGGTCCACCGCCAGCTCACCCTGATAGGCCCGCACGATGTCCTGCACGATGGACAGCCCGATGCCGTGGCCCTGCACGCGCTCATCGCCGCGGACGCCGCGCTGAAGCACCCGGTCGACCTGATCGGGCTCGATCCCGGGGCCGTCGTCTTCCACGCTCATCAGCAGTCCCGGGCGCTGCTTGCCGACCTGCGGCAGCGCCTTGACCACCAGCAGCACGCGATGGCGCGACCACTTGAAGGCGTTCTCCAGCAGATTGCCCATCAGCTCGAGCAGATCACCTTGTTCGCCGTAGAAAGCCACGCCTTCGTCGATTTCGAACTCGCACAGCACGTTCTTCGCGGCGTAGACCTTTTCCAGGCTCTGCACCAGATCCTCGGCGTGGCCACCGATGGGGATGGCGGTGGCGAATGGTTGGCGGCCGGTGGTGGCGGCGCGGGCGAGCTGATAAGCCACCAGCTCGTCCATGCGGCGCACCTGGTCGAGCACGTCATGGGCCAATGTCGGCGCCTCGCTGGAGGACTCCAGCCGCGATCGCATCACCGCCAGTGGCGTCTTCAGACTGTGCGCGAGGTCCGCCAGCGTGTTGCGGTAGCGCGTGCGCTGCTCGCGCTCGCTCTCGATGAAACCGTTGATGCGTTCCGTGAGGCCGGTGAGCTCCAGCGGATACTGGCTGTCGAGCGAATCGCTCTTGCCACGCTCGACCCGGCTCATGTCGGCCGCCACCTTGCGCAGCGGGGTGAGGCTCCAGCGCAGCAGCAGCATCTGCAGCACGATCAGCATCACGCCCAGCGTGGACAGGTAGATGATCAGCGAGCGCCGGTAGGTGGCGTTTTCGCCCTGGAACTGGTCCTCGGTCTGCGCCACGGTGAAGGTGATCGGCACCTGCTTGTCGTCCTGCGACTCGAACACCACGCCGTAGCTGTAGTAGTACAGGCGGCCCATGCGGGTATCGATCGGACCGACGAAACGCGTTTCGCCCGGCGGCAGCTTCGCCAGAAAGCTGAAATCCCGACCGATCGCCGAGGACGATTCCCAATGAAAGCCGTGCTCGCCTTCCGCCACGGCGTACAGCCCGGAGCCAGGCCGCGAAAAGCTCGGATCGGGCGAGGAGTACGGTAGCAGCAGGCGGCCGTTGCGGCCCACGTCGATCAACGCGAGGTAGGCCAGTACGTCGTTTTCCAGCCGGTCACGCAGGCCGCTGAGCGCGGTCTGGTATTTGGCCTGGGACAGGGTGACGCCGATGATGCCGAGGAAGCCGGCCAGCGCCAGCCCAGTGGCCAGCGCCGCGCGCGCCGCCAGCGAGAGCGGGCGGCGCGGCGGGGGCCGCTCAGTCTTCGTCGCCGTCGCTGCGGGGGATGGCAAAGCGGTATCCGCGTCCACGCACGGTCTCGATGGGCTTGATAGTGCTCTCGGGGTCGAGCTTGCGGCGCAGGCGCCCGATGAACACCTCGAGCACGTTGGAATCGCGGTCGAAGTCCTGCTGGTAGATGTGTTCGGTGAGGTCGGCCTTGGAGACCAGCTCGCCGGCATGCAACATCAGGTATTCGAGCACCTTGTATTCGTAGCTGGTGAGGTCGACCGGCTTGCCTTCGACCGACACCGTCTGCGCGGTGGTGTCCAGCTTGATCGGGCCGCACGCCAGCACCGGTTTGGACCAGCCGCTGGCGCGGCGCACCAGCGCGTTGATGCGCGCCAGCAGTTCCTCGACGTGGAACGGCTTGACCAGGTAATCGTCGGCGCCGTGCTTGAGGCCTTCCACCTTGTCCTGCCAGCCGCCACGGGCGGTGAGGATGAGGATGGGGTAGCGCTGGCCGGCCTCGCGCAGCGACTTGATCAGGTCCATGCCGGACATCTTGGGCAGGCCCAGGTCGATGATCGCCAGGTCGAACGGCACCTCGCGCCCCAAGTACATGCCTTCCTCGCCGTCCTGCGCGGCATCGACGGCGAAGCCATCGCGCTTGAGGCGCGCGGCGAGGGTCTCGCGCAGCGGCGCCTCGTCCTCCACCAAAAGGATGCGCATCAGTGTTTCTCCTTGTTGCCCCGGCCGTTGCCGGCCGGATTCTTGGTTGACTGGGTGGGGGCCGGGCGTTTTTCCGGCTCTGCGGATATGGCCAGTGTGCGCACATAGCCGCCGGGCGTGAGCACCTTGATGCGGTACTCGGTCCTGCGCCCGAACTCCCGGCGATCGGCTGAAAGCACCCTGCCCCCCGTGTCGTGCTGCACCTTCTCCACCGCCTGGTCCAGGCTCAGCCCGGACTCCTGGCGTGCCCACAGCGGAGCTGCCGCCATCAGCAGCGGCGCAGCCAGGAGGCGCGACAGCATAAGCGTCTTGGATGTCATGCGTTCGTGATCCGACCGCCGGCGGGGAACCCGGCGTGCTGCGAGGTTAAGGCGCCCGGGCTGAATAGTGGCCCGAACACGGCGGCTTGTCATGCCGCGACGCGCACCGGATCGAGCGCCTGCTCCAGCAGGCTCCAGCCGGCCTGCGGCAGGTGCGCGCCCTCGCTCAGCACGCGACGGAAACTGCGCGCGCCGGGCTGCCCCTGATAGAGCCCGAGCAGGTGCCGGGTGATGTGCTTGATCGCCGTACCGCGGGCCAGCTCGGCCTCGACGTAGGGACGCAGATGCGCCAGCACGGCCTCGCGCGAGGGCAGCGGCTCGCCATACAGCGCCGACTCGACCTGCGCCAGCAGGTAGGGATCGTGATAGGCGGCGCGCCCGAGCATCACCCCGTCCACCGTATCCAGATGTGCACGCACCTCGTCCACCGAGGTGATGCCGCCGTTGATCACCACCGTCAGCGGGGCGAACTCGCGCTTGAGCTGGTACACCCGGCCGTAGTCCAGCGGCGGGATCTCGCGGTTTTCCTTGGGGCTCAGGCCCTGCAGCCAGGCCTTGCGTGCATGCACCACCAGCACGGTGACGCCCGCGGCGAGCATCGTCTCGGTGAAGCGCTGCAGGTCGGCATAGTCGTCCTGGTCGTCGACGCCGATGCGGCACTTCACCGTCACCGGAATGGCGAAGCCAGCCGCGGCCACCGCTTCGCGCATCGCCCGCACGCACTGGCCGACCAGGGCCGGTTCCAGCATCAGGCAGGCGCCGAAGCGACCGGACTGCACCCGATCGGACGGGCAGCCGACGTTGAGGTTGATCTCGTCATAGCCGGCCTCGGCACCGAGCACCGCCGCGCGCGCCAGTTCCAGCGGATCGCTGCCGCCGAGCTGCAGCGCCACCGGATGCTCCTGCTGGCTGTGCTCGAGCAGACGCAGCTGGCCGCCGCGCACCAGCGCCGCGCTGGTGACCATTTCCGTATACAGCCGCGCCCGCGGCGACAGCAGGCGATGGAAGTACCGACAGTGGCGGTCGGTCCAGTCCATCATCGGCGCCACGCAGACGCGCCAGGGTGCATCAACGCGGCTCTGTGCGGCGGGGGCAGGTGCGATCGCAGTCATCTGGCCATTGTATGGGCCCGCCGGCCCGGCTTGGGCCCACCTGGCCGCCAATGGCATAATGCCGCGCTGACTTCCGATCCCCGCGGCGACCGCGCACCCTGCGCCGTCGCGCGTCCGGCCACCCCGCCGGCTCCTCCCATTCGAACGGTATCAACCATGGTGGCATTGGCGACCGAGCACGTGATCGACGTGCATCACTGGAACGACACGCTCTTCAGCTTCCGCACCACGCGCGACCCGGGGTTCCGCTTCGAGAGCGGGCACTTCGTGATGATGGGGCTGGAGGTGGACGGCCGCCCGCTGATGCGCGCGTATTCCATCGCCAGCGCGCACTGGGAAGAGCACCTGGAGTTCTTCTCGATCAAGGTGCCGAACGGGCCGCTCACTTCGCGCCTGCAGCACCTCAAGCCCGGCGATCCGGTGATCGTCAGCCGCAAGCCCACCGGCACGCTGGTGCTCAACGATCTAAAACCCGGCAAGCACCTCTACCTGCTGGGCACCGGCACCGGGCTGGCGCCATTCCTGAGCATCATCCGCGACCCGGAAACCTACGAGCGCTTCGACAAGATCGTGCTGGCCCACGGCGTGCGCCACGTCAGCGACCTCGCCTACGCCGACTATCTGCAGCACGAACTGCCGCAGCACGAGTATCTGGGCGAGCTGGTGCGCGAGAAGCTCATCTACTACCCCAGCGTCACCCGCGATACGTTCCGCAACCAGGGCCGGATCACCGACGCCATCGTCGATGGCCAGATGAGCGAGACACTGGACCTACCCCCGCTCAACCCCGAGACCGACCGCGTGATGCTCTGCGGCAGCCCGGCCATGCTGGACGACCTGTGCGCCCTGCTCGATGGCCGCGGCTTCGAGGCCTCGCCGCGCACGCGCGAGCCGGGCGACTACGTGATCGAGCGGGCGTTCGTCGAGAAGTAGCGCCTCGCCATCACCGTCCGCATTCGACGAAGACGTGTAGGGTGGCGTTTCGCGCTCACGCGCCTTACGACGCTGCCTGCCATGCTCGACCTCCTGCTCTACCTACTCGCGGCGCTATTGATGATCGGCGGCCTGGCCGGCGCGATCCTGCCAGCGCTGCCGGGTATTCCGATGATCTTCGGCGGCATCTGGCTGGCCGCGGCGGTGGACGGCTATCGGCACGTGGGCCTGTGGTGGCTGGCCGGCATCGGCCTGCTCGGTGCCGCGGGCGTGGTGGTCGACTTCGTCGCCGGGGCGCTGGGCGCCAAACGCGTGGGAGCCAGCCGGCAGGCGCTTTGGGGCGCGGCACTGGGCACCTTCGTGGGCATGTTCTTCGGGGTGCCGGGGCTGCTGCTGGGGCCGTTCGCGGGCGCGTTGGGCGGCGAGTTGCTGGCCGGAAATGGCGCCTTGCGCTCCGCCCACGTGGGCCTGAGCACCTGGCTGGGCCTGCTGTTCGGCACGCTGTTCAAGCTGGTGGTGTCGTGCGCCATGCTCGGGTTGTTCGCCCTGGCGATGCTGCTTGGCTGAGGCTCACACCGGGCCGGGAATCACGTAGAACAGCACCGCGAGGTAATGCAGCACGCTGCCGGCGAGCACGAAACAGTGCCACACCGAATGGTGATAGGGCAGCCGCCGCCACAGGTAGAACGGGACACCCAACGTATAGGCCAGGCCACCGGCGACCAGCAGCAGCATGCCGCCAGTCTGCAGGTGTGCCATCAGCGGCTTGAACGCAATCATGCCGATCCAGCCCATGCCGATGTAGAGCAACACCGACAGCTTGCGAAAGCGCTTGAGCGCGCCGAACTCCAGCACGCTGCCCAGCGCGGCCAGCGTCCACACCGCCGCGAACAGGCTCCAGCCCCAGCGCCCCGGCAGGGCGATCAGGGTGAAGGGCGTATAAGTGCCGGCGATCAGCAGATAGATCGCGACGTGGTCCAGCGTGCGCAGCACCGGCTTGGCCTTGGGCACGGGTACCGCGTGATAGAGCGTGGAGGCGGTGTACAGCAGCACCAGGGTGGTGCCGAAGACCGCGCTGGCCACTACGTCGCGCACCTCGCCGTGGCGGGCGGACAGCGCCACCAGTGCCGCCAGCCCGGCGATGCTGAGCACGATGCCGATGCCGTGCACGATGCTGCTGGCCAGCTCGTCGCCGAACGTGTAGCGCGGCGCAGCCGTCACCCTTACTGCCGTCACGTGAGTTCTCCACCCGCCGCGGATGCGGCGGTTCCGCACTGCACCATAGCGCGCTCATCCGACGCTGCATACTCCGGCGCACGGAAATCTGGCGGCGGCGCACGCTACACCGCCGCCGACGCGATCACTCGATGATGAAGGCGCCAAAGGCAACGCCGAGATTCCAGCCGCGCCCCTTGCCGCTGAGCGCCAGCGACACGCTGCCCTTGGTCACCACCTGCGCATCGGCCGACTTCTCCGCTCCCGCGTGCGCCTCGGCGTTGGCGTAGTGGCCTTTGATATCGGCGATGCTGTTGACGCCGGTGAACTTGCCGATGCCGTGGTCGATGCGGGTCTTGCCGAAGGTCAGGCCGCCGCCTTTGGCGCGCAACCGCACGTGCATGCTCTGGCCGTTGCTGCAGGTCACCGTGCCGCTGCCGGTAGCGGTCTTGTAGAACACCGACCAGCCCGAGAGCTGGAAGGTCATCTTGCACGAGATGTCGCGTGCCTGCGCCGCCGGCGCGACGGCCATGCCGAGCAGCAGCGCGAAGGCGGCTGCAGTAGTGCGAATGCTCATGGTGCTTCCCCGTTGAGTGGCCGATTCCCGGCCGGACCGCGCCATTCTGCCCGGGGTGGATGAATCCGGCGCAACGCCCTTCGTGCCTCGCCCCTTGCGCGGCGGCGACGCAGACACTCATCCACACTCCCTTGTCGTCACAGGAGAAAGTTGCAGACGAAACATTTGGCCGTCCAGACGTCCACTTGTCTCACCCATGACTTCCGGCATAGGCTGCAGGCGCGTCCCGCGATCCCCACTGCCACCCCGCAGCGCGGCGGCGCCACAACTCACATCGATTGTCAGGAGGTCGCCCATGTCGTCCGCAAGCCTGGCTGGTGCTCGTCGTCCCCATCCCGACCAGGTGCGCATCGCCGCCCTGAGCGCGGCGATGGCCCTCAACCTCGTCATCCTCGTCGCTGCCATGCGACCACTGCCGCCACGCATGGCGGACGTGTTGCCCAAGCCGGCACCGACCCCCACCGTGCGCATCATCGAGAAGGAGCCGACTCCACCACCGGCACCGCCCATGCTGGAGATCAAGCCGTTGCCGACGCCCGCGCCGCCTACGGCTGTGCCCCGGGCAACACCGGCCCCGACCGCACCGCCCGTCGTTTCCGTGGTGGAGGAAGGCAACGTCGCCGCACCGCCGGTGAGTACGCCAACGCTGGCGCCACTGTCATCGGCGGTGGCCGCGGAGCCGGTGGAGGCGAGCCTGGCCTATCGGCAGGCGCCGCTGGCCTATCCGGCAATCGCGATGCGCCAACGCATGCAAGGCACGGTGTTGCTGCGCGTGCTGGTGGACGAAAGCGGCCGGCCGGTCGATGTGCAGGTCGAGCAAAGCAGCGGCCATCCGCTGCTCGACCGCAGCGCCCGCAGCCAGGTGCTCTCGGGCTGGTCGTTCCAGCCGGCAGTGGTCGACGGGCGCGCCGTGCGCTCATGGGCGCGGGTGCCGGTGACGTTCCAGCTGCGCGGCGTTTGATGCGATACCCCCGGCCCGCGGGCCGGGGGATGGACGGGCTCAACGGGCCGTCATCGCCGGAGTCGAGGATGCTCCACGCGCCGCCCGCACCACCAGCCAGACCAGCGCCATCACGATCAGCGCCGGCATCGCCAGCGGCAGCAGTGCCAAGGCGAGCACCGGCGCCAACAACAGCAGCAACACACCGCCGACCAGCAACCCGGCCATGCCGGCCAGCAGGCCGACCAGGCTGCCGACCACGGCGAAGGTCAGCTTGAAGACGAATCCCACCAGACTGGCAGCCAGCCACAGGATGCCCACCACCAGGGCAAGAACGGCGAACGTGACCATCGGCGCACTCCTTCGACAACGACGCCCGGTTCGGCGCCACGTCACGTCAGATGCAGCTCGGCGAAAAACGGTTGCAACGCGCCCGCTCAGAATCCTTCCAGCACGATCTTGCCGATGGTGCTGCCGCTCTCCAGCTGCGCGTGGGCGCGGCGCAGGTTGGCGGCGTCGATCGTGCCGTAGTGCTCGCGCTGGGTGCCGCGCAGCGCGCCGGCGTCGACGAGGTCGGCCACCTCCTGCAGCAGGCGGTGCTGCGCCAGCATGTCCGCGGTGTGAAACAGCGACCGCGTGTACATGAACTCCCAGTGCAGCGAGATGCTCTTGCGCTTGAGCGCGCGAATGTCGATCGGCGTGGCCGGGTCGTCGATTAGGCCCAGCTTGCCCTGCGGGTTGAGCAACTCCACCAGTGCCTCGTAGTGCTGCTCGGTGTGGGTCAGGCTCATCACGTAGTCGACGCCGTCTGGCGCCACGGCGCGCACCGGATCGAGCAGGCCGGCGCGGTGATCCACTACATGATGCGCGCCCAGCTCGCGCACCCAGGTCTGGGTCTCGGGGCGTGAAGCGGTACCGATCACCGTAAGTCCGGTGAGCTTGCGCGCGATCTGCACCGCCATCGAACCCACGCCGCCGGCCGCGCCGACCACCAGCAAGGTCTTGTGCTGGTCGCCGCGCGCCACGCCGAGCCGGTCGAACAGCAGCTCCCACGCGGTGATGGTGGTCAGCGGCAACGCTGCGGCCTGTGCGAAATCCAGCGTGGTCGGCTTGCGTCCCACGATGCGCTCGTCCACCAGCTGCAGCTCGGCGTTGCTGCCGGGGCGATCGATTGCGCCGGCGTAGAACACCGCGTCACCGGGCTTGAACAGCGTCGCCTCGGGGCCGGCCGCCACCACCGTGCCGGCGGCATCCCAGCCCAGCACCTTGTCGGCGCCGGCGGGATCGACATTGCTGCGGATCTTGGTATCCACCGGATTGACCGATACCGCCTGCACGCGCACCAGCAGGTCGCGTCCGGTAGGCGCCGGCGGATCGGGCAAGACCACGTCGAGCAGGCTGCGCGGATCGTCGATGGGCAGCGACTGACGGTAGGCGACGGCTTTCATGGGCAGCTCCGATGGCGGGATCGAATAGGGAAGAACAGGCTAGCGCAGTGACGTGGCGAAGACCGGCGAGCACCAGCCTGCGCGCGTGCGCCGTGGGTACAAAGCGACGAATGGCGGCATGCCTCAGCCGGGCTCCTGCGCCGACACGCCGACATGAGCCGGGGCCAGGCCCGGGCAGGCCCGACTCCAGACAGTAACCGCCAGCCCCAGCGCCGCCACCGCCGCGCCGGCCAGGCTCACTGCCGGCAGGCCGAACCCCGCCGCAATCACCGCGCCACCGAGCAGGGCGCCCAATGCATTGCCCAGGTTGAACGCGGCGATGTTGAGCGTGGAGGCGAGGTTCGGCGCCTCGCCGGCCTGCTGCACCACGCGCATCTGCAGCGGCGGCACGGTGGCGAACGCAGCCACGCCCCACACAAACACCGTGACGATCGCCGCTACCGTGTGCTGCATGGTCCAGGCGAAGCCCAGCAACACCAGCGCCAGCACCGCGAGGATGCCGATCAGGGCGGGCATCAGGCGCCAGTCGGCGAGCCTTCCACCGAGCAGGTTGCCCAGCGTGGTGCCGGCGCCGAACAGCACCAGCACCCAGCCGGTGGCGGCCACGCTGACATGGGCCTGCTGCTGCAGGATCGGCGCGATGTAGGTAAACACCGTGAACACGCCGCCGAAGCCCAGCACCGTCATCGCCAGGGCGCGCAGCACCTGCGGATCACGCAGCACGCGCAGCTCGCGGTGCAGCTGCGGCGCCACCAGATCCGGCAGCGGCGGCACATAACGCCACACCGCGACCGCCGCCAGCACCCCGAGCCCGGTGACCGCGGCAAAGGTCGAGCGCCAGCCCGCCCACTGGCCGAGAAAGGTACCAAACGGCACGCCCAGCACGTTGGCCAGGGTCGGCCCGGCAAACATCAGGGCGATCGCCTGCGCGCGCTGCTCGCGGGGAACCACATGCGCCGCCACCACCGCGCCGATACCGAAGAACGAGCCATGGCAGAACGCCGCGAGCACGCGCGCGAGCATCAACACCGTGTAGCTGGGCGCGACCGCACACAACGCATTGCCGGCGATGAACAGGCCCAGCAGAAGCAACAGCGCGTGGCGGCGCTCCATGCGCGCCGTGAGCATTGCCAGCAGCGGCGCGCCCGCGGCCACGCCCAGCGCGTAGCCCGACACCAGCAGTCCCGCCGCCGGGATGCCCACGTGCAGATCGGCGGCCACTTCGGGCAGCAGGCCCATGATCACGAACTCGGTGGTGCCGATGGCGAAGGCCGCCACCGCCAACGCGAACAACGCCAGTCGCGAAGCGGGCCGGCTCATGGGGTCACCACGCCGAGCTGGGTCAGCAGGCTGAGGTTGTCCTCGATGTGCCAGTTCTCGGCGATGCGCCCGCCGGCAACGCGATAAATGTCGGTGGCGATGAAATCCACCGGCTGGCCGCGCCCCTGCCGGCCCGCGAAGCGCCCGCTGAAGTGGCCGCGGAAATGCAGGTGCGCCACCACGCGGTCGCCGGCCACGATCAGCTGCTCCACCGTGCAGCTCAGATCTGGCACCGCAGCGCGAAACGTGCGCGAGGCGTCGAGCGCGCCCTGCACGCCTTGCGCGCGGCCCGGCGGCAGCGTGCGATCGACAAAGTCCGACGCCAGCGCCTGCTGGGCCAGCGCTTCGTCGCCGGTGTTCCAGAAACTGGCGTAGCGCCGCGCGGCGGTGGTAAGCGCCTCGCGCTGGGCGGGGTCGGCCACCTCGGCCACGGTGATCTGCTCCGGCGCGCTCAACACCGCCGAAGCGGTTGGCGGCGTCGACCAGGCCACCATGGCCGAGGCAAGCAAGGGAACGAGGGACATCGCAGGGCTCCTGGGGAAAGCGGAGCGCGCATCGTGAACCTTGCCGCGAGCGACGATAATTGGCCCAATGGAGCAAGCATCTTTTCCCCAGAGTTGAAGATGGTCGATCTCGACGCGATGCAATTGTTCGTCCGCGCGGTCGCCGACGGCAGCCTGTCGGCCGCCGGGCGCGAGCTCGGGCTCTCGCCAGCGGCGGCCAGCAAGCGGCTGAGCCGGCTGGAACAGGCGCTCGGCGTACGCCTGCTCCAGCGCAGTTCGCGCAGGCTCACGCTGACCGACGAGGGCGCCGCCTACTACGAGCGCTGCGTCGCGATCCTGGCCGACCTGGACGAGGCCCACGCCAGCCTCGGCGCCGGCCAGATGGACGCCCGCGGCCTGCTGCACGTGGCCGCACCGGCCGACCTCGGGCGGCAGTGGATCGCACCGCTGGCGGCCGAATTCGCGGCGCAGCACCCCAAGTTGCGCCTGCGCATCAGCGTGTCCGACGCCACGCTCGACCTGTTCGAGCACGGCGTGGACGTGGCCATCCGCAGCGGCGCCCTGGCCGATTCGCGACTGGTCTCGCGGCGGCTGGCACTGAACCATCGCGTGGTCTGCGCCGCGCCGGCGTATCTGGCCAGGCACGGCCGCCCGGCCCAAGCCGACGACCTGGCCGGCCACGCCTGCCTGATGCTGCATCGCCCCGGACGCGGCATCCTGCCGTGGACGCTGCAGACCCCGGAGGGTCCGCAGGCCCTGCGCATCGAGGCGGCGGTCACCTGCGACAGCGGCGACCTGTTGCGCCAGTTGGCGGTGGACGGCTACGGGCTCACCTTCAAGTCGGCATGGGACATCGCCGCCGACGTGCGCGCCGGGCGCCTGGTGCCGCTGCTGGCCGACATCGCCACGCCGGACGCGAACATCCACGCGATCTATCCCAGCCGACGCTTCCTGCCCGCGCGCATCCGGCTGTTCGTGGACTTCCTGCACGAGCGCCTGCAGCAGCACGAGGCCGACGTGCTCGACACCGTGCGCCAGGCGATGCGCTGACATGCTCGCCGACCTGATCGCGCTCGCCGCCCTCTGTCTGCACGCGCTCGGCACGCTCGCCGCCATGCACGCGGTGGTCCACGCGCGCACGCCGCAGGGCGCGATGGCCTGGGCGCTGGGCCTGGTGCTGCTGCCGTATCTCACCCTGGTGCCGTACCTGTACCTGGGATCGAGCCACGTGCACGGCTACGCGCCGGCGCCGCGGCGACGCAGCGCCGGCATCCTCGCCTCGGCCGAGGCGCATCCGGCCTGCGTGCGGCTGGATGCTCTGGCCGCGCTCGCCGGTCGGCCGTTCCAGCGCGGTCATGCGCTGCGTCTGCTCATCGACGGCCAGGTTGCCTTCGAGGCGATGTTCGAGGCCATCGCGCAGGCCCGTCGCGACGTACTGGTGCAGTTCTTCATCATCCACGACGACGTCATCGGCCGCCGCCTGCAGCAGGTGCTGCTGGAGCGCGCCGCCGCGGGCGTGCGCATACATCTGCTGTACGACAACATCGGCAGCCACGACCTACCGCCGGCCTACGTCGACACGCTTCGCCGCGGCGGCGTGCAGGTACAGGCCTTTGCCGGGCGCCGCTGGCGCAACCGCTTCCAGCTGAACTTCCGCAACCACCGCAAGCTGGTGGTGGTGGACGACGCCTGCGGCTTTGTCGGCGGCCTCAACGTGGGCGACGAATACCTCGGCGGGCGGCTGCCGCTGTCGCCCTGGCGCGATACCCAGCTGGAACTGCGCGGCCCGGCCGTGGCCGACCTGCGCCGCGCTTTCGCCGAAGACTGGCACTGGAGCACCGGCACCACGCTGCCGCCCGCCGGGTCGATCGCCGAGCAGGGCACGGCCAGCGTGCTGGTGCTGACCACCGGGCCGGCGGACGACCAGGAAACCGGCTCGCTGTGCTTCACCGCGCTGATCCACGCGGCGCGCCAGCGGGTGTGGCTGAGCACGCCGTATTTCGTGCCGGACAACGCCGTGCTGTCGGCGCTGCAGCTGGCGGTGCTGCGCGGGGTGGACGTGCGCGTGATGATCCCGGCGCGGCCGGACCATCGCAGCGTGTTCCTCGCCTCCACCTTGCATGCGCACGAAGCGATCCAGCGCGGCATCGGCATCTATCGCTACCAGCCGGGCTTCCTGCACCAGAAGGCGGTGCTGGTGGACGATCACACGGCGGCCATCGGCAGCATGAACCTGGACAGCCGCTCGTTCCGGCTCAACTTCGAGATCACCGCACTGGCGGTGGACGAGGCATTCGCCGCCGACGTGGAGGCGATGCTGCGCGACGACTTCGCGCGCTGCCGCGCGATCGACGCGCACGAGTACGGCGATGCGCCCTACCTGCGCCGCGTGGCGATGCACGTGGCGCGGCTGTTCGATCCCATCCTTTAGCGAAACCTCGCTAGCTCGCGCGCTCATCCCTGGCGCGGCGCTGCGCCAGCCAGTGGATCACGATCCACGCCGCGAAGATGCCCACGGCCACGCCCACCATCTCGCAGAACGCGCGCGTGCCGAGGTTGTCCGGGTCGTGCACCTCGGCGAGCTTGGCGCGCAGCAGCTGCAGCGACTGCAGCTGGGCGAAGTTGAAGTAGAACAGGTTGCCCAGATCGCCGCCGCCGCTGAGCAGCAGCGCCAGCAGGTAGGCCCAGCCGATCTTCTTCGCTTCGCTCCAGCCGCCGCGGCGGCCGACCGCATGAAACAGCACGAGCAGCAGCGCGCCGGCGATCGCGCTGATCGCCCCGGCTTGCAGGCCGCCGACGAAGCCGTAGCCCATCCAGGACTGGTCATACGGCATGGTGCGCTCCGCGCGTGGTCGGGAGGAGCGAGGCGACCTTCATAGCGTTCATACGTCGTCCTGGGAGCTGGCGCTCACTCCCATTGCGCCGTCCGGATCGACCTGCACGGCGATGGTGATCGGGCGGCAGCACACCGAGCAGTCCTCGACGTAACGATGCGACTCCTCGGCTGGCTCGACATAGATCTCGATCGCCTCGCCGCAGTAAGGGCAGTCGATCAGCACGGTATCCAGCATGGCGGCGGCTCGCGGCGAAATTGTCTCGCATTGAAGCACAGCGGACGGCTCAGCTCTGCGTCCAAATCGCCGCGGAGCGCTCCGTCAACGCATACCGAATCGAATCGTTTGACATGTAATCGCGCCAAAGGCACCCGGTCGCCACCTTACTTTCCTCACTATGCGCCGAATCTTCATCGTCGGCTGCCCACGTTCGGGCACCACCATCGTGCAAGCCATGCTCGCTCGACATCAGCAGGTCTTTACCCTGCCGGAAACGGCGCTGTTCGAGCAGCTATACGGCGACCTCGCCTGGCGCTGGGGTGACTACGGCATAACGCGACGAACCCGACGCAGCGTGCAGATGGGCTTTGCACGGCGTGCCGGCCGGCACGCACTGGCTCAGCTGGCACGCCAGCTCGGCTTTGTCAGGACGGCGGCGCCTTGGCGTCTTCAGACCTGTGTCGATCGATTTGTCAGCATGCTCGATCAGGCAACAATGTCCGCCGGACGTGAGCTCTGGATCGAGAAGACGCCCAACCACTTGTTGTACTTGTCCGAGATCACCTGCCACATCCCCGAAGCACGCTTCGTGCATGTGATCCGCTCAGGCATGGACGTACTGGCCTCGATTGCAGATGCCAACTTGCGCTTCGACGACAACCATGGGTTCGGCGGCGGCACCAAACTCTGGGCGAATCGCTGGAACCGCGCTGTGGAGATTCACGGCCGATATGCAGACCATCCCCGTCATCACTTCATCTTCCTGGACGACTTTATTCAGGATGCCGCCAGCGCATGGAGCCGGCTATGCAACGCCCTGGGGCTGGATCCCTGCATGCCGTTGGACACTGCGTGCACGCAACCGATCGCCGACTTGACGGAAGAACCATGGAAGGAACGGGCCGTAAAAGGGCGTCCCGAACTCCCGCGCAGCAAAGCCAACGCGTTATTTGGTCCGAGGTTGCATGCTTGGCTGGAGCAGCGGCTGGTGACGCTGGAACCTCTGCGTAATCGCTGCTTGGCCGCGGCGACGACCCACCCCGATGTGCTGCTCCCCGATATGCTGCTCCGGAGTGCTGCTGGAGAACAGCCGCGCGCCTAGGCGATGTGAGGCGCGAACGATCGACCGATCAGCACCGGCGACCACTGCTCCGGCTTGAGGATCAGGAACAGGCCGGCCTTGCGGGTGCGCCGGGCGAGCTTGAGCAGGTCGCGATCCTTGCTGATCAGCCACTGCGCGCCGCTGGCCTGCGCCAGTTCGAGAAACTTCTGGTCATCCGGATCGCGGCAGGTGGGCAGCGGCGGGAGGTCGGCCGGGACGGCGCGCTCGGGCAGCGCCAGCATGACTGCATCGAAACGCTCGCGCAGTTCCGCGCGCTGTTCCGGACGGATCGGCACGCTGGGGTAGTACAGCACGCGCAGCCATTCCTCGCGGCAGGCCGCATCGGCCACCGCCTGCACGAGACCGTCGGCCAGCGCTCCGGCCAGCGGCGCGCAGGCCGCGTCGCGGAACAGGAAGAGGTCAAGACAGACGTTGGTGTCGAGCACGACGCGCGGAACGCCGTCGTGGGCTGCAGCAGGCATACGGCATCGCCGGTGGAAAAAGCGCACGCACTGTAGCCCATACGAGAGCGGCCCCGTTCGAACGGGGCCGCTGCGCCGGTCCGGCGTCGCTCGGTCAGTGCTGGTGGTGCAGAGCCTGCTTGAGATCACGCATCTGGTCGTGGCCGGTCTTCACCGACACGTAGGCCTGCATGATCACCGAGCGGGTCGGCGGCGACAGCTGGTCGTCCTTCAGCGCATCCTCGAACTTCGCCTTGATGTGGTCCTCGCCACGCTCTACCTCGTCGACCACCGCGGTGTCGCCGGAGCTCAGCGACTTGCGCAGGTTGACGAACATGCGATGCGCCTTGGCCAGCACGGAGCCGTCGTCCTCCGGCTCGGCGCCGAGCATGCGCACCTGGCGCTGCAGCTGGCTGGTGACCTGCGAGCGTTCCTGCGCGCGGCTGGCGAAGGTGCCGGCGAAGCGGGTGTTTTCGGCGTCCTTAGCGGCTTCCTCGTAGCCGTTGGCGCTGTCGATGGTGGTTTCGATGAGGTCGTTGAGAACCTTCACGTCATGGTCGGTACGGCTCATGGGGGAGCTCCTCGGTAGAGTGGGGAACAGCGCGGGGAGATGCGCCGAGCGAACCGGCATTCGCTGCACATCATGCTGCCCACCACACTCGCCCGAACGCGTGAAAACCTTGGCTGCGCGATCTTCATCGATGTGACCGCAGAGCGCCCGCGCGCTCACGCTGCTGAACCGCGTTCAGGCTCCCGCGGCGGCCGTAGCTGCGAGCGCGGCAACCGCCTGCGGAATCTGCTCGGGAGCCTCCACCGTGGCGACATGCCCGTGACCCGGCTCCAGGCCGTGATCGAGCTCGTGACTCCAGGTCACGTGGTACGGCACGTGCACGCCCCAGCCGCCCAGGCGCACCACCGGCTCGATGTCCGAGCGCAGCGAGTTGCCCACCATCAGGAACTGCTCCGGCGCGATGGCGAACTCCTCGAACAGCCGCCGATAGGTGCGCTCGTGCTTCTCCGACACGATCTCGATACGGCGGAACAGGTCCGACAGCCCCGACTGCTCCACCTTCTGCTCTTGATGGAACAGGTCACCCTTGGTGATCAGCACCAGCGGAAACTCGCGCCCCACCGCCTCCACCGCGGCACGGATGCCCGGCAGCAGTTCCACCGGGTGGCGCAGCACGCCCTTGCCGATCTCCACCAGACGATGGATGTCCTTAGCCGAGATGCGCCCGTCGGTGACCGCGATGGCGGTCTCCACCATCGACAGCGTCATGCCCTTGGCGCCGTAGCCGAACAGCGCGAGGTTGCGCCGCTCGGTGGCGAGCATGTCGTCGTGCACGCCGCGGTCGCCGAGGTCGACGTAGCGCCCCACGATGTCGGCGAATGCGGCGCTCGCCGCCTGGTAATAGCCCTCGCTGTGCCAGAGCGTATCGTCGCCGTCGAAACCGATCATCTTGATCATGAAAAGACCTGTGCCTGTGCAGAAAAAGGAGTGATGCAGAGCGGGCGCGTGGCCGGGCCGGGACGCTGCCATCGGCGCCGATACGCCATCGAACGGCGTCATCGCAAGCGATTGGCGCCACACGGGGGCCGTATTCTCGCACTCGCCTCGATGGGCGGTGACGAGGCATCATCGAACGCCCTCCCCTCACGCCCGACCCGCATGCCCAGTATCGACCTGCGCCAAGCCGCCCTGATCGTGATCGACCTGCAGCCGGACTTCATGCCCGGCGGCGCGCTGGCCTGCCACAAGGGCGACGCGATCGTGCCGGCGATCGACGCGCTGCTGCGCGCGCGCCGCTTCGGTCACGTGGTGGCCACGCAGGACTGGCACCCGGCCGGCCACATTTCCTTCGCCAGCTCGCACCCCGGCCGCGCCCCGTTCGAGCAGATCGACCTGCACGGCCAGCCGCAGACGCTGTGGCCGGACCACTGCGTGCAAGGCACGCCGGGCGCCGCGCTGCACCCGGCGGTGGACTGGTCGAGCGTGGACGTGACGATCCGCAAGGGCGGCGATCCGCGCGTGGACTCCTACAGCGCGTTCCAGGAAAACCACGGCCCGGGCGGCACGCGCCCACCCACCGGGCTGGCCGGCTGGCTGCGCGAGCGCAGCGTGGAGGCGGTGTACCTGTGCGGCCTGGCGCGCGACGTGTGCGTGCTGTGGAGCGCGCAGGACGCCGCGCGGCTGGGCTTTCGCACCCATGTGCTGTGGGACCTGTGCCGACCGGTGACGCCGGCCGGCGATGCGCCCACCCAGGCCGCGCTGGCGCGTGAGGGCATCGCCCTCGCCGACCCCGCGGCGCTGTTCGACTGACTTCCCCCCAAGGAGCTTCCCGATGCGCACTCCTCTTCGCTGGCTGCTCGCCACCCTCGCACTGGCGCTCGCCTTCACCGCGTCCGCCGCCCCGGTCGCCCCGCTGCGGGTGATGACCTTCAACGTACGCACGCCCTCGCCCGATGGCGTCAACGTGTGGGAGAACCGCCGCGAGCTGTTCGTGCGCACCGTGCGCGACGCCGATCCGGACGTGTTCGGCACCCAGGAGCTCCACAAGGAACAAGGCGACTACGTGGTGGCCAAGCTGCCGCACTACGCCTGGTTCGGCGAAGGCCGCCGCGGCGGCGACGGCGACGAACACATGGGCGTGTTCTACCGCAGCGACCGGCTGAAGGTAATCACGTCGGGCAACTTCTGGCTGTCCGATACGCCCGACGTGCCCGGCAGCATCAGCTGGGGGCACCCGTTCCCGCGGATGGTCACTTGGGCGTTGTTCGAGCGCAAAGCCGACGGCCGGCGCTTCTACTTCTTCAACACCCACCTGCCCTATCGCGACCAGGACGAGGACGCGCGCAGCAAGGGCGCGAAGGAGATCCTGGACCGGCTGGAGGCCTTGCCGAAGAACGTGCCGATCGTGCTCACCGGCGACTTCAACACCTCGCCGGCCAGCCACGCGCATGCCCTGCTCACCGGCCTGCTCACGGATGCGCGCACCAGCGCGCCGGAGCACGCCGGCCCGGACAAGACCTTCCACAACTTCACCGGCACGCCGGACCAGCGCATCGACTGGATCCTCACCCGCGGCTTCACCGCGATGCGCGCCGACACGATCACCGTGCACGAGGGCGCGGTGTATCCGTCGGACCATTTCCCGGTGCTGGCCATGCTGCGCTGGAACGACCCGAAGGGAAGCCGGCCGTGAGCTGGCGTCCCGGGATCTGAGACACCACCCGCCTATCGTGCGCGGGCCGCTTCGGATCCCCCTCCGACACCGGCTCCGTCCATGGCAGTGGTCGGTTCAAACCCTTGGCCGCGTCGACTCGACGCGGCCTTTTTTGTATCGGCGCACGGGCGCCGCTGGCGCAAACCCTGTTCGCTTATGCGCCGACGCGCTCGCGCACCGCGTCCATGTCGCGGATCGGGCGCACCTCGATGCAGCCGGTGCGCGACCACGGAAAGCTCTGCGCGATGCGCACCGCCTCGTCCATGTCCGCCGCCTCGATCAGGTTGAAGCCGGCCAGGTATTCCTTGGTCTCGGCAAACGGACCGTCGAACACCGTGGTCTTGCCGTTGCGTACGCGCACCGAGCGCGCGGTGACCGGGTGCTCCAGCTGCTGCGATTCGATCAGGTGGCCCTCGGCCTTGAGCTCGTCGGCGTGGATGAAGCAACCGCGCATCATGTGGTCGAACTGGCCCGAGGGCAGCTCGCCCAGCAACTGGTCGTCGCTGTAGATCATCACCAGGAACTTCATGCGCTCTCCGTAGGCCGTGGCGGGAACGCCGATGCTAAGCCCGCAGGGCCGCCGACCGATACTCCCCGTGTCGCACGCCGGCCCGCGTGCGGCACACTGCCGGTCATCGGCGCGTGCGCCCATATCCCTTGCTCCGTGACGTCATGACTTCCGATCGCCCTCTGCCACCCTGCAACGCCTGCACGACGCACGAGTCCTTGCCGTTCGCCTTCACCATGGCGTTCCAGCCGATCGTCGACGTGCGCGAGCGCCGCGTGTTCGCCTACGAGGCGCTGGTGCGCGGCAGCGACGGCACGGGAGCGGCACCGATCCTGCGCCAGATCACCGAGGACAACCGCTACGTGTTCGACCAGTCCTGCCGGGTGAAGGCGGTGGAGCTGGCGGCGCGGCTGGGCATCGACTGCTACGTGAGCATCAACTTCCTGCCCAACGCGGTGTACCAGGCGGCAACGTGCATCCGCGCCACGCTGGAGGCAGCGCGGCGCTTCAACTTCCCCACCCGCCAGCTGATCTTCGAAATCACCGAGAGCGAGGAGCTGGTGGACAAGGAGCACCTGAAAAGCATCATCCGCGAGTACCAGCGGCAGGGCTTCCGGACCGCCATCGACGACTTCGGCGCGGGCTATTCGGGCCTCAACCTGCTGGCCGAGTTCCAGCCGGACATCATCAAGCTGGACATGGCCTTGGTGCGCGCGGTGGACAGCGACCCGGTGCGCCAGGCGATCGTGCAAGGGATTCTCGGCGTGTGCCGCGCGCTCAACATCGAGGTGATCGCCGAGGGTGTGGAAACCACCGCCGAATTCGCCCTGCTGCGAGGCATGGGCATCGGCCTGTTTCAGGGCTTCCTGTTCGCGCGGCCAGGCTTCGAGGCGCTACCGGCGGTGGACTGGAGTCCGCTCGATTGAGCGCAGCGCCGCCGCCCGTGCATGCGGGCAGCGGCGGTACGTCGACTCAGATCGCCAGCCACAGGTAGAGGAAGGTCGTGTTGTTGTCGCTGGCGCTGCGGCCGGCGCCATCCACGTTGTGCACGCGGCCGGCAAAGCGGCTGTAGAAGGTGTACTGCAGGCCCACGCGCACGTTGGCCCAGGGCTCCTCCCACGAGTTGGACTGGCCGAACGGATTCCAATCGGCCTCGATCGTGGCGCCGCGGGTGTCCGGCTTGCCCGCGTCTCCGTAGAGCGTCGCATCGCTGCGGCCGTTGTCGGCGAACAGGTCCAGCGTGGCGCCCCAGGTATTGCGGTACCAGTAGCTGCCATCCAGGTTGAGCGCGTCGAGGCGACCGTTGAGGTTGCTTGAACCGCCCGAGGCGTAGGTCGCGTCCAGCTTCTGGCGCTCGTCGACATACAGGGCATTGACGGTGACCAGGTGGTCGCTGCCAAAGGCTCGCTGGTAGCTGGTGTCCACGCCGAGATCGTCGAAGCGATCGGACGGCCCCAGCAGCGCCACCGCCTGACCGGCGGCATTGGCACCCGGCAGGCCACGTCGGGCATGGAGGTAGAACCCGCCCACTTCCAGATCGCCCGCGGTCAGGTTCCAGGTGCGCGACAGGCGTGCGTACGGTGCGGTAGAAGCGAGGCGGCCATCGAAGTCGGCGTTGACCTTGCGCAGGAAGGCCGGCGACAGCGAGCGATAGGCGCCCACTTCGCCGTACCAGGTGCCGTCGAGCTGCAGATAGGCGTTGGCACCGATCACCTGGCCACCCAGGCCGCCAAACAGCATCGGCATCGCCGGGGCACCGGGCGCGAGGTCGGCGGCCATGTACGGGTACTGCCACGCCGGCGCGGTGTTGAATACATCGGTGACCGTGGGGTTGTTGTTGAGCGAGACGCCCCAGATCGCGTTGTGCTTGCCGGCGTTGAAGCTGTTGGCGTAGCGCAGGTCCAGGTTGTCCCAGCCGAGCAGACCGCCGTTCTGCGAGTAGGTGGCCTGGGCGAACACACCCACGTGCTGGCTCAGGCGGCCGGCGAGGAACACCGAGGCCTGCTGCAGCTCGGTGTTGTCGTTGCGGCTGAAGCCGTCGGCGGGCGGATCGACCTGCGCCTTGGCGGTGTGCGTGAACGACTCCACCAGCATCGCCGACAGCGGCACGTTCGCGCCGTTGCCGGTTTTCATGGTGTAGCCCATCAGCTTGAACTGACGACCGAACGCGGTGAGCTGCGGGCCGAAGCCACCGACGTGGCAGGCCGAGCACGGCAGCTGGGTCTGGCGTGCGAACGAGGGCACCGCATCCACCCGGCGCGCGAGCAGGGCCAGGCTCAACGTGCTCAGTGCGATCAGCGTTGCGCCGACTCCGGCGCGACGGGCAGGCGTCCATCGGAACAACGGCAAGACATCCATGGGGATTCCTCCGGCATCGTGCCGCGCCTTGCGGCGACGTTGCGCGGAGGATTGGCGGGCCACGGGCTGCCAGCCTTGATCGCGGTCAAGCGTGACGCACGTTCGCAGCTTCGTGCGGATTTAGGCGCATGGCCGGCGCGGATGCCAGCCATGCGCAAAGCCCTCAGCGCGCCATGCCGTCGGCCTTGTCGACATGGCCGCCCTTCATCACGAAGTCGACGTGCTCGAGCGTGCGGATGTCCTTGAGCGGATCGCCCTTCACCGCCACGAGATCGGCGTACAGGCCCGGCTTGATCGCGCCCACGCGGTCGCGCCAGCCGAGCAGGTCGGCAGCATTCCAGGTGGCGGACTGGATCGCCTGCATCGGCGTCATGCCCCACTCGACCATCTTGGCAAACTGCCGGGCATTCCAGCCGTGCGGATAGACGCCCGCGTCGGTGGCGAAGGCCATCTTCTCGCCGGCCTGCACTGCCTTGCGGAAGTTCTCGCGCTGGGTGCGGCCTACCAGCTTCTCCTTGGCGATCTGCGCCGGCGGCGTGCCGAGCTTGGCGTACTCGGCGAGGATGTAGTCGTCGTTGTAGACGTCGAAGTCGAGGTAGGTGCCGCGCGCCTTGGCCAGCTTCAAGCCCTCGGCGTCGATGAAGCTGCAGTGCTCGACCGAATCCACCCCGGCGCGGATCGCCATGTTGATCGCCTCGGCGCCGTGCGCGTGCGCGGCCACCTTCTTGCCCCAGCGGTGCGCCTCCTCGACGATCGCGTCCATTTCCGCCTGGCTGTACTGCGGCGCGCCCACCGAGGTCTCGTTGCTGAGCACGCCGGCGCTGGCCATGAACTTGATTACGTCGGCGCCGCGCTTGACGTCCTCGCGCACGCGGGCGCGCACCGCGTCGACGCCGTCGGCCACGCCGCTGGGGCCGGCGAAGGTGATGTCCGACGAAAAGCCAGTGTCGTCGTCCGCGTGGCCGCCGGTGGAGCCGATCGGCACCGTGGCCACCAGCATGCGCGGGCCGGAGATCAGCCCGCGGTCGATCGCGTTGCGCAGGGCCACGTCCACGTAGCCCGGCGCGCCCACGTTGCGCACGGTGGTGAAGCCGGCATCGAGCGTGCGCTTGGCGAGCGTCGGTGCGATCACCGCGTCATCGACCACGCCCAGGGTCAGCGCGTCCTGGTAGTAGTTGCCGGTGCCGGTGGTGGGGTCGGAGGTGAGGTGCACGTGCACGTCGATCAGGCCGGGCAGCAAGGTGGCGTCGCCCAGGTCGATCAACCTCGCCCCGGCCGGCGCCGCCTCACCGTCGCGCACCTCGGCGATGCGCTCGCCGCGGACGATCACCACCACCGGACCGCGCACGCGGCCGGACTCGGCGTCGATCCAGTGGGCGGCCTTCACCGCGGTGACTGCCGGCGCCGCGGCGGGCGCGTCCTGGGCAAGGCTTGCCCCGGCGAGGGCGAACGACAGCGCAGCGCACAGCGCGCGGCGGAGGGACGGCAGGCGAACGGTCATCGGCGACTCCAGACGGGAAGGACCCGGCGACTCTACCGGCGGCCGCGCTGCCGCGCATGGCGACTTTTGCAGCCCCCATCCGACCGCGCCGCCGGCGGCCTCAGCGGGAACGCAGCGCTCTGCGGAAAGCGCCGACGGGACCCACGCTACACTGCGCGCCCCACTGTGGAGACCGCCCATGGCCGAGCGCACCCTCGATCGTCACCACGTCCGCTCCGGCGCGACGCGCGAAGGCTCGCGCTACACCGCGTGGCTCGCGGTGACGCCGCTCGCGGGCGGCTTTCCCAGCTACTTCGCGATCTGCGAGAACCGCAGCTTCCGCGAGCAGGACGTCGCCGAGGCTGCGGCGGCGAAGGCGCTTGCCGACTTGCTCGGGCTGGAGGAAGACGGCACCCCAGTGTTCCCCGAGGGCTATACCGGCTTCGACGACGACGCGGCGGCCGATGACGCCAGCGCGAGCTGACGGGCTCGCTTCAACCCACTCAGCCGGCCTCGCTGGCCAGCCGCAGGTTGATGCCCAGCGCCGTAGCCACCTCGCGCAGCGGTTCGGCATCGCGGCTCAGGGTGATCCAGCCGGCGCTGCCCGCGCTGGCGCTCTCGTAGATCCACACGGTGTAGCCGTGTTCGAGCAGACGGTCGTAGGCGGTGGCGAGCAGGTCGGCGCTGTCGCGCTCGTCGAAGAACTCCTCGTCGTCGGGATCGCCGTCCCAGTCGATCGCCAGGTTCCAGCGCGCGGCCAGCTCGTTGAGCGCCTGTACCAGGGTGGGCGCATCGTCGGCGCAAAACCCCGAGGTCCAGTCGATCACTTCGGCGACGGTTTCCAGCGGATCGGTACCGTCACCGGATTCGGCCTGCACGTCACGCCAGGCGGCGAACTGGCGCAGCGCGGTGTCTTCGTCGCCGGGGTTGATCAGCATCAGCAGTTGCCATACCCGCGCCTCGAGCGAATCGTCGGCCTCGTCGGCAAAGTCGTCGTCGTCGAAATCGTGCATGGGTGTGGTCCAGTAGCGCAGCGGGGACGCGCATGGTGGCGCGAACGCGCGCGCCGGGGAAGCCGGCTCAGCCGCGGTCGGCAGCGCGGCGCGCGTAGAGCCGGCGATCGGCCTCGGCCAGCCCCTCGTCCAGCGAAATGCCCGCACCGAAGGTGGCCGAGCCCAGCGTGAAGGCGATCGGCGCCGTCGCTCGGCTGGCGTCGAGGCGGCCGAGCACCTCGGCGATGGTCGCCTCGTCGGCATTGCGCAGCAACAGTAGAAACTCGTCGCCGCCCAGCCGCACCACCGCATCGCGGTCGCGCAGGTGGCGCTGCAGAAAGCGCGCCATGTCCACCAGCACTTCGTCGCCGCGCTGGTGGCCGTAGGTGTCGTTGACCTGCTTGAAGTGGTCCAGATCCACCGTGATGCAGCCCCAGCGGCGATCCGGCTCGGCCTCCAGCTCGTTGAGATAGCGCCGGTTGAAGCAGCCGGTGAGCGGATCGCGCACGGTGAGGTTGCGCAGCTGGCGCTCCATCCGGAACCGCTCGGTGATGTCCTGCGCGTGCCCGAGGATGTACGGATCATCCGATTCGTCGTCGAGCACGTTCTGGTACTGCCACATGTGGCGGCTGCCGTCCTTGGCGATCAGTTCGAGCACGCCGGCATCGGTGCCGGTGGTGATGATGCGCAGCAGGTAATCGCGAAACCCCTGCTGACGTTCCGGCGGCACGAAATCGGCGAGCGAGCGGCCCAGCAGCTCTCCGACCGAGTAGCCCAGCGCGCGCGCGGCCGCTGGATTCACCGACAGCAGCACGCCTTCGTGGTCGTGCGTGCAGATCAGGCCCAGGCTGTACTGGAACAGCTGGCGAAAGCGCCGCTCGCTGGTCTCCAGGGCGTTGACGACGTGGCGGCGGATGCTGATGTCCTGCACTGCGCCGACCAGCCGGTAAGGCTGGCCGTCCTCGCCGAAATCGACGCTGCCCAGGGCGCGCACCCAGATGCTGCGGCCGCCGGCGGTGATCAGCGGCAGCTCCAGATCCCAGCTGCCGCCTTCGCTGCGCGCGCGATCGATTGCCCCGCGCAGGCGCACCCGCGCCTCGGGCGGATAGAAGCCCAGCGCCTCCTCCAGGGTCGGCCGATAGCCCGGCGCCAACTCGTGCAGGCGGCAGGTTTCGTCGGTCCAGGTGAGCTCGTTGGTGGTGAGGTCGAGCATCCAGCCGCCCACGCTGGCGAGCTGGCCGATGCGATCGAGCAGCGCCTCGCGGCGCAGCGAGCCCAGGCGCATCTCCAGCGCCTGCGCGGCGGCGCGGGCGAGCGCGCGCAACACGTCGCGCTGTCCTTCGGAGAGCATGCGCGGCTTGCGGTCCAGCGCGCACAGCGCGCCCATGCACAGGCCGTCGCTGAGGGTGATCGGTGCGCCCACGTAGAAGCGGATGCCGTCATCGCAGGTCACCGCCGGGTTGCTGGCGAAGCGCTCGTCGCGCCGCGCATCGGGCACCTCCAGCAGGTCGCTCGCCACGATGGTGTGCGAACAGAACGCCACCTCGCGCGGATCGCTCTTGCCTGTCTCCAGGCCGACACTGGCCTTGGTCCACTGGCGATGCGCGTCGATCAGGTTCACGGCAGCCATCGGCGCGCCGATCGCCAGGGCTGCCGCCTCGGCCAGCCCGTCGAACAAGGGCTCGGGCACGGTATCGAGCACCGACAGGTTGCGCAGGCGGGCGACGCGCTGCAGTTCGTTGTCCGGCAGGGGCACAGGCATGGCGGGTTATCCGTCGCTGTCGTCTGCGGAATTTTCCATGCGCCTGCCTGAGCACAACGTGATGCAGCCCGCGCGCATGACCGCTACCTCACAGCGGGCTTTGATGACCGGCCAGGAACTCGCGCAGGAACGCCTGCCGCGCGGCGCCGCGATCGATCTCGGTGCGGGTATCGGCATCGATGGTCTGGCGGGTGATGCCGCCGTGCTCGTCGCGCACCGCCGGCCACGCCGGCAACCCGGCCTGGTTGGGATCGCCGCTGCGCACGAACTGGGCGAAGTAATCCTGCATGGTGCGCGAGACGGCGCGGTCGACCGGCGTCCAGGCATACACCCGGTTGCCGTCGAGGTTGCCCAGCGCGTACTCGATCTCGCCACTGTGCACCGCGCCGGTGTCCGGCTGCTCGCCCGGCGCGGGATCGCGCTTGGCCGGGCGCGGATGCGCGTAGTAGTAGAAGTACACGCTCTGGCCGCCGGTATGCCGATGCAGGTCCATCCAGCGCCAGGTGCTGTGTGCGATGAACAGGTCGCCCGCCAGCGCGGTGGCCGAGCGCTTCACCTCCTCGGCAGTGGCACCGGGATACAGTCGCAGTGCCTCGTCCGCGCGGTCGCCGAACAGGGTGCCGAGCGCGGCGCGGTAGTTGCCCGGCGTGGGCGGGCGATCGTGCAGGATGGCCGGATAGAACCCTTCCTGCGAATTGGCGCCCACGAGCAGCGGCACTTTCGCCTGGTCGCCGTGCGCGAAGGTCTCGGCGGGCGCTTCGGTGAGGAACAGGCCGTCGATGTCGGGGGCGAAGTCGAACGCCGGCTTGGTCTGCGGATCGGTCGCCTGTAGCAACACCGGCGCCGGCAGCGCGCGCAGCGCATCGAGCGAGTCGGCGTGCAGTTGCGCCATGAACGCCGTGCCGGTGGCTTCGGCGGCCGCATGCGATTGCGGGGCGATCGGGGCAATCAGCGCACCGCTCTCGCCGATCGCTCCGGCAATCAACGAGCGGCTGAGCGGCGAGGCCATCAGCGCGCTGACCGAGATCGAGCCGGCCGACTCGCCGGCGATGGTGATGTGCGCCGGATCGCCGCCGAAGCGCGCGATGTTGTCGCGCACCCAGCGCAGCGCCGCCGCCTGGTCGAGCAGGCCGTAGTTGCCGCTGGCGTGCTTCGGCGATTCGGCCGAAAGCGCCGGCGCGGCGAGAAAGCCGAACACGCCCAGGCGATAGTTCACGCTGACCGTGACCAGCCCCTTCGTGGCCATGCTGGCGCCGTCGTAGCGCGGCTCCGATCCATCACCGGCCACGTAGCCGCCACCGTAGAAATACACCAGCACCGGGCGCTTGGCCGGCGCCGGCGCGGCCGGTGTCCACACGTTGAGATACAGGCAGTCCTCACTCATGCCACGCGAGCGGAACACCATGTCGCCGAACAGCGGCAGCTGCATGCAGCGCGGGCCGAAGGCGGTCGCCTCGCGCGGCTTCTGCCAGCTCGCCGCCGGCTGCGGCGGCTTCCAGCGCAGCGGACCGAGCGGCGGCGCGGCATACGGGATGCCCAGGAACTCGTGCAGCGCCACGCCGTCGACGGCCGCGGCCTTGCCGACCAGGGTGCCCGCAGCTACCGCTACCCGCGGCGCGGCGTCCTGCGCGCTGGCCGCACCAGCGGCTGCCAGTGCGAACAGCGCCGCGGCGAGCCGGGCAAGACGGTGCATGGAAACGGGGGAGGACATGGCGCAGGCTCCGGCGGCAACGAAGCGCCAAGCCTAGACCAGCCGCGGCAGGTCGGCCACGTGTCCATGAGCGGCAGGCGCACCCCCGCGCCGATCAGTCGGCCAGTGCCGCCTCCACCGCTGCCAGCGCGTGCAGGCGGGTGGTGTCGAACTGCGGTACGGCGGCGTCGCCTGCATCCACCAGCAGACCGATCTCGGTGCAGCCCAGGATGATGCCGCCGACGCCACGGGCGACCAGATCAGCCATCACACGGCGGAACACCCGGCGCGAGGCATCCTCGAATCGCCCCTGGCACAGCTCGGCATAGATCACACGATGGATCTCGTCGCGATCGGCCGGCGGCGGCACCAGCACTTCGAGTCCGTGCGAGGCGAGGCGGTCGACATAGAAACCCTGCTCCATCGTGAAGCGCGTACCGAGCAGGCCGACCCGTGCGATGCCCGCGGCGCGGACCGCCTGCGCGGTGGCATCGGTCACGTGCAGCAGCGGGATGTCGATGGCCGCCTCGATCGCCGGCGCCACCTTGTGCATGGTGTTTGCACCGATCAGCAGCAACCCGGCACCGGCCATCTGCAGGCCGCGTGCGGCCTGCGCCAGGTGGGCACCGGCCGCATCCCAGTCGCCGGCGCGCTGGCAGGCCTCGATCTGCGCGAAGTCGACGCTGTGCAGCAGCAGCTTCGCCGAATGCAGCCCGCCCAGGCGCTGCTTCACTGCCTCGTTGATCAGGCGGTAGTACGGGATGGTGGATTCCCAGCTCATGCCGCCGAGCAGGCCGATCGTCTTCATGGTTGCCTCGTGCGCCGCGACACGCGGCGCTCAGTCGTGTCGCCGGGGATCGACGGCCATGGCCGTCTGGATGTCTTCCAGCGCCAGCCCGCGCGTCTCGATGCCGGTCCGCAGCAGCATTACCGCCGCGGCCATCATCGGCAGCGCGATCAACGCCGCCGCCAGCGCCATGTGCTCGAAGAAACCCAGCACGCCCAGGCCGGCGCCGAGGATGCCGCCGAACTTCGAGCTGGCTGCGATCACTCCCGAGCCGGTACCGCGCAGGTGCACCGGATAAATCTCGGCGGCATAGGGAATCAGCATAGCGATCACTCCGCTCACGCTCACCAGCAGCGCCGCGGTCGCCACCGTGGTGAGCAGCGCCGAATGCAGGCCGAGCAGCACCATTGCCACGAAGGCCAGCAGCGCCGCCGCGGTGGATGCGATGAACAGCACCAGCGAGCGCACGCTGCTCCAGCGGTGATACAGCCACACCACCATGCCGATGCCGGGCAGCGCGATGAACGCCGAGCGGGTCAGCAGCGCGCTGGCTCCCGCCGGGTCGACCCCAAGCTTGACCAGGTTCACCGGCAGCCACAGCAGGAATCCAAAATTCGCCAGCCCCCAGGCGGTACCGCACACCACCAGGCCCCAGCTGATCGCCGCGTGCCGGCCGCGCAGCAGCTGGCGCAGCCCGGCCACGGGGTGTTGCTCGTCCACCACGGGGGCGCCCGGATGCGTGGCGTCGTCGGTCTCGATCGCCTGCGCGCCAGTCCCGGCGAAGCGCCGCAGCACGGCACGCGCCGCGTCCTCCATGCCGGCGCTGGAAAGGAAACGCGGCGACTCGGGGATCCAGCGGTTGAGCAGCACGATCAGCGCGCCGGTGGGCAAGCCCAGCAGCCACAGCACGCGCCAGCTGAAAAGCGGCTCCAGCAGTGCCGCAGCGCCGGCCGCCAGCAGGTAGCCGGCCGAGGTGCCGATGCCGCCCAGCGCCACCAGCAGCCAGCCGCGATGGGCCGCGGGAACCGCCTCGGCCATCAGGGTGAAGGTGATCGGCAACAAGCCACCGGCCGAGGCGCCCATCAGGAAGCACATCACCAGGTTCCAGCCGAATGATGGCATGGCGCCGCAGATCGCCGTACCCATGAACATCAGCGCCGACAGCAGGATCGCCGCGCGCCGGCCCAGCACATCGGCGATGCGCCCCCACAGCACCGAGCCGACCGTGGTGCCGGTGAGCGCCACCAGCGCCAGGAATGCCCCGCTCTCCTTGCTGATCGCGTACTCGCGCGTCATTCCGGGCATCACAAAGCCCAGCGTCGCCGGCTTCATCACGTCCACCGCCAGTGCCACCACCAGCACCAGGACGAGCGTCCAGTGCTCGCGGTTCAGCGGCACGCCGTCGGCAAGATGGAAATACGCGTGGCTGCGGGCACCGTGCAGCGTGCGCCGCACCTGATCGATCCGCGGCGCCAGGCCGTAGGCCGCCAGCGCCAGCCCCAGCGGAATCATCGCCATGCCCACCAGCATCGTAGGCGTCATCGGCATACCCGCCAGCTGGTAGTGCATGGGCGCCCCCATCAGGAACATCGGCACGTGCGCCAGCACGCCGGCCACCAGCAGAACGCAGCCTGCCCAGAACGCCAGCGGGTGATGGAACGAGATACCGTCGGCGCGCATGCCGGGAACCGTGAAGGGAGTAGCCGAAAAGGCTAGCAGAGCGCGGCCTCGCCCACCGCCGTCACGGACAAAAGAAAAGGCCCCGGGAGCAGGGCCTGAAGGGGGTGGAACGTCCGGGGCGCAGCGGGCACGACAGGGCTGCGGACGCGCGCCCCGGACAGAACTAGCCTAGGACGCCTCGCGGTCATTTTCCCTAGGAATCATTCGGAGCCGCCGGCTCACCGGGTCGCCGACACGTGATCGAGCGACCAGCGC
The DNA here is from genome assembly GCF_051962475.1 of Dyella sp. Classification (GTDB taxonomy): domain Bacteria; phylum Pseudomonadota; class Gammaproteobacteria; order Xanthomonadales; family Rhodanobacteraceae; genus Dyella_A. The sequence continues at coordinate 114,714 of NZ_JBQCCF010000020.1, read as the reverse complement.
TGCAGCTTGGCATGCAGGTCGGCGATCAGCGCCTCGGCGACGAACGCGTCGGCATCGCGCAGCGTGCCGAAACGCATCACCGGCTCCTCGCTGTCCGTGTCGTAGACCACGAATCCATCTCGGTTGGTGCGCACATCGAGCATGAAGGCCGCTCCAGGCAAGAGAAAAGGCGCCCGGGGAGCGGGCGCCAAAAAGCCGGGCAATCGGGGGCGGCTGCCCGGCCATGAAGCACCCCGTCCGTCGGTTCCGCCTGACATTCCGAGTCGGTCACTTGCGCCAGACATCCGGCCGGTTTGGTCCGGACTCGCGGGGTCCAGCCAGCATGCGCGCCTCGCCCCGCCGCTCCCATCAGCTGGGAACGGACGCCGCTGTAGGCCCTTTCCGACGCGCTGCGGCCCTCGATGGACGTCCCTCCCCGCCCTGGGCTGACAGCAAACCAATCGCCATGCCGCCGTCCCGGCCCCCCCCCATTCAGGCAAGCGCGCCGGCCTGGTCCGGGGGAAAGCGCCTACCGATCACTGGCCCGCGACAGCGGTGTGTCCTTGGCGATCTCCAGCACCTGCAGTGAGACCTGCTTGCCGCCTTCCAGCGTCTGCGTGCCCACCTCGCGGAAGCCGAGCGCTGCGTGGAAGCGGGCCGAGGCGGGATTGGGCGGGACCGTATCGAACTCACACACCAGCACCGGCAGGCCCTGCTCGCGGGCATGGCGAAAGGCGTCGCGATAGAGCGCCCGTCCCGCCCCCGTACCCTGCGCCGAGGCCGCCACCACGATGCGGTCCACGTAGAGGAATTGCCGGTAGCGCGCGGCAAACCAGCGGTAGTTCGGACTGTCGTAGGCCGCGCCTTCGCGCAAGGTGAGCAGGAACGCGATCACCTCGCCATCGCGATCGATCACCCGATGCTGCGCGGTCTGGCCATACAGGTGGGCCAGACGAGCCTCGTCCAGCGGGCTGAGCACCGCCACGAACGCGTGATTGAGCGCGAGGATGGCGGGAAAGTCCGCTGGCGTGGCATCGCGGAGCTGCATGCGCATTCGGGGAACCGACACGGCGAGAACGAAGAACGCCGATTCTGCCGCAAGCCCGCGGCGGTGGTGTTCCAGCCGGCCTGGCAATTCGAGCGGTGGCACCAGCGAACACTAACGACCTGCCGCCACCGACCGCGCCCGTGGGCCATCGACATCGAGGGCGCGCAGCCCGCGCACCGTGAGCAGCACGCCGAGCAGCGCCGCAGCGGTAACCGCATGCACCAGCCAAGGGGCGCCGGCCACCATCCGATCCCACACGCCCGCGTGTAGGAAATGATTGCCCAGCAGCACGCCCGGCCCGGTGATCGCCATGGCGATCAGCATCAGCGCCACGTAGGTCGCCACCCGTGCGCGCAGACCGGCGGTGGACGCCAGGCCACCAGCATCGCCGTGCCGGCCGGTAGCGCGACGATCGCCAGCGTGAGTACGCATGCGATCGCTCCGGTGTCGGTGCCGAGCAGTCGATGGACGACCTGCCACTCATCCCCATGACCACTGGCGGCGGTGATGATGCGGGCCAGCGGATTGGCTGCCGCGATCACGGCCAGCGCCCACGCACGGTGCCCACCACCGCGCATGCAGCCAGCGATATCGAGTGCCATCAGCAGATACGAAAGCACCGGACCGGACGCCGTTGGCAAAAGGCTGGAGCAGCCGGCGATCGACCAGCTGCCGAAATCGCGCATCGCCCAGCTGCCGCAGGCAAGGCGGCCGGTGACGGTGCCAGCTCGTGCGCTTCGTGGGCGAGCACCACCAGCGGCAACAGCACCAGCCACCACCGCCAGGAAATGGAGACCAGCCGCCTGGCCGGCGCTGCGCGCATGTCCATCACGCCGCCTCCGCATGGGAAGCACACGCAGATACGCCACGCCGGCCGGCGGTTGCATGACGCTCTCCCGCGTCACCGCGAGAAGAAGGCGGCGCCGCGCAACCGTCAGCCGTTGAGCTGGGATTCCCAGTCGTCCGGGACCCGACCGGCCGGCCCCGGCACGGGCTGGTCACGCGGATGGGCGTGCGGCGGCGCCAGCCGCGGGCCGTCGAGGAAGCCATCGCTGCGGTAGTCGTAGAACCAGTCTTCGTCGGGCTCGAAACTGGCGATCACCGGATGGCCGGTGGCGTGGTAGTGCGCGGTGGCGTGCTGGTTGGGCGAGGTGTCGCAGCAGCCGATGTGACCGCATTGCGCGCAGCGGCGCAGGTGCAGCCACCACTGGCCGCTGGCCAGGCACTCGGCGCAACCGGTGCCGCTGGGTGGCACGGAGGGATCGATCACGTCATCGTGGCGGGTCATGGCTGGGCGCTCCGTGGTTGCCGGTCGAGTGGCTCGCGGATCGTCGCACGTCCCGCACCCGGGCTGCCTGAAGCACGCCGTGCAGGTCGATGCCCGGCGCTACACGTCGTTCGCGTAGACGATGAAGCCGGCGTGCGCGGCAAGGCGGTCGTAAAGCGCGCGTGCAACAACGTTGCCGGCTTGGGTCTGCCAATACACGCGGCGCACCCCGGCGGCACGTGCGTGTGCGTAGACGTGCTCGATCAGCGCGCGCGCAATGCCCTGCCCGCGCGCCGTTTCGGCGGTGAATAGATCCTGCAGGTAGCAGACCGGCTCGATCCGCGTAGTGCTGCGATGATGAAGAAAGTGCACTAGGCCGCACAGCACGCCGTCGACTTCAGCCACACCGGCGAACATCGGCTCGGCCGGATCGAGGAAGCGTTGCCAGCTCGCGCGAGTGATCGCCGGATCGAGCGCGGTGGTGCCGTGCCGGCCGTAGAACGCGTTGTAGCCGTTCCACAGCGGCAGCCACCGCTCGAAGTCGGCGGCGCCGGCGGGACGGATGAGGATGGGCACGATCAGCGCCTGCGCAGGCCGGTCACAGCAGCTGGATCCGCGTCGCGTCGGTCACCAGCACGTGGGTCTGGTAGTAGTACTTGCCGCTGGGTCGGCCGTCGGCGAGGAAGTCGATACGCATGCGCTTGGCCCAGCCCGCCACCCGGATGCGTCGTCCGCGCAGCACGTGCTCCGGCTCGCCATGCAGCCGTTCGGCCAGCGCCTCGGTCGCCGCCGTCAGCACCACGACCGTGAGGTCGCGCTGATCGCGATAGTCGCGCTCGGAGTTGAGGTACCGCGGGACGGGACGTGCCGTCGCCTGCACGGTGAGCGCGAACACCCCGGATACCCCGCGCGGCGCGGCCACTGCCGCGAGCGGCACGGCCTGCGAAGGATCGATCCAGCGCGCGTCGGAGGTGATGCGCGGGTCCGTAGCACAACCGCCGAGCGCGGCGAACAGGGCGGCGAGCAACCATCCGTGGCGTCGAAACGACATCGCTTGCATCCCGGCAATGAAGGGTGCGCGGATCATGCCAGAGCGACGGCGCAGGAACCTGCGATCACCGCCCGCCGCGCGGCTTCGCCGGCACGCTCTGGAAATACGCGTACAACGCGCCGATCTCTTCGTCGCTGAGGTGGCGGGTTTCCCGCACCGGCATGAAATCGGTCTTGAGCCTGCGGCCGTCCTTGGAGATGCCCTCGCGCAGCGCGCGACGCAGGTCGGCTTCGCCCCAGCCAGCCAGACCGCTGGCATGCGGCGTGAGGTTGGCGGCATCGGGCCAGTTCGGCGGCGTGCCGGGGATGTGGCCGCCGGACAGCCCCGCACCGTGGCAGCCTTTGCATGAGCTGGCGAGGTAGGCGCCGTACGCCGGCGTGGTGCCGGGGCTCGGCTGCGCCGGCCGGGCCTGGTGATCGACCACTTCGGCCGGCAGCAGGGGCACCTTGCCGGCCAGGAACAGCGCACGCCCCAGTGGGCCAACCCGGTTCGGCGGCAGCGTGCGATCCACCGCCGGCACGCTGTGCAGATAAGCGAGCAGATCGCCCATGTCACCCTCGCTCAGAGCGTTGAACTCCTGCGAGGGCATGAACAACAGCGAGCGACCGTTGGGCGCCACGCCGTGACGGATCGCGCGCACCCGGTCGAGGTCGCTGCGCGCGATCCCGCCCCGCCCCGAGGTGAGGTTGGCGCCGGACAGCCGCGCCATCACCGGAGCGTCGATGAAGGTGGCGCCGCCGAGGTCCGGCCCGTGGCAGCCCTTGCATCCGCGAATGGTGGCCAGGTGGTCGCCGCGGGCGACCGCCGTCGCATCGCTCGGCACCACCGGTACGCTGGCCTGCACGTCCCACACGCGGCGCATGCGCCATTCGCTCATCGCATACACCGTGGCCAGCGCGGCCACGAGCAGCATCACTACGCCGGCCGCCAGGCGGCCGAGCCGTTTCATCGTCGTACGCATGGCCGCTCCCCAGGGCACCCGTCGTGGCGCAGGAGCTTACGCCGGAGGGCGGGCCGCGCCATGTGCCGCCGGTGCGAATGACCTCCGGCACGTACCGCAGCGGCACCCCGGAGCGCACCGGCTACTCCAGATCGTCCACCCGATGCTGCACCCGGCGCTTCCAGTCCGGATTCCGCTCGCGCGCCACAATGTCACGCCGCGCCAGCAGGACCACGATGGCGCGGCTGATGCTGGCGATCGACACAGCGCGACCAGCAGCGGACTGGCGCGGCAGTCAGACGCTCATCGCCGCCGACCAGCCCGCCGCGCTCGGTCCGCATCGCGACGGCCTGGCGGCATCATGGATAACACTGCTCGGTCAGCCCGCTGCCAGGGCGAAGTCGATCGCCGCGCACACCGCCGCCACCTGGGCGTCGTTGCATTGCGCAGGGGTGGCGCGCGGGCTGTCGGGGTAGACCTCGGTAGTACTGGTGTAGCGCGCGTGGGTAATGCCCGCGCACAGGCCGAGTTTCTTCAGCGGATACTGGATCACACCGGGGCCGACTACCGGCGAGCCGATGATCTCGCCCTTGGCGTCGGCGGGCGCGATGTGGGTCACCTTCGCCACCGCCTCGATGATCGCCTGCTGGAACTCAGGCTGCGGGTTCTCGGTGTCGTCCACCAGGTAGAAGCCATCGGGGATCTCGCCCGGCTCGTACGCCACGCCGTCGCGGGCGGCCAGCGCCGGGCGGAATTCCGACTCGTCGCTGTCGGTGGTCTCGTGCAGGTCGATGTGCAGCCGGGCGCTGTCGCGATATGGCGCCAGCAGCTTCCACAGCGCAGCCGATTCGCCCGACGAGCTGTCGGCACGGAAAGAACGGTTGGGATCGATCGCGTCGGGGTTCCAGCGGTGGATGCGCTCGTACGCCCACGGGCTCACGCACGGCACCACCAGCAGGTTGGCCCGCCCGGCGTAACGCGCGGCCTCGTGCTGGAGGAACTGCAGCGCGCCGTGCACGCCGCTGGTTTCGTAGCCGTGCACGCCGCCGGTGATCACCGCAATGGGCAGTTCGGCGCGCCAGTCGCGGCTGCGCACGACGTGCAGCGCGAAATGTTCTGCGGCGTAGTCGAGCTGACCGTATTCGCTCACGTCGAACCGACTGCGCAAGCGCTCGATCACCGCCAGCACGTCGTCGGCGTAGCTGCGCTGACGGATCTGCCGGGCGCGCCAGGCGGACACTTCGGCGGGGCCCCAGGCCACGCCGGGCGTGCCGATCGGGTAGGCGGTCGAGATGGCGCTCATGGGCAGATACTCCGGGCGAAAGTCCTTGACTGTAGCACCGGCCTGGCGGGCAGTCGCCGCGACGCGTGCCATGCCGTCTTGCCGATTTAAATGCGAATAACTATCATTTGCTAGGCGCCTTGCCGCACTCGCCAGCAAAGGATTTTCGCGTTGAAGCACTTCATGCACCGCTACGGCACACCGCTCACCGCCGGCCTGTTCGCCGTCTCCGCCGTCTCGGGCGTGGCGCTGTTCTTCCATTGGTCCTCGGCCACGTTCCACCGCATGCACGAATGGCTGAGCATGCTGCTGCTGGCGCCGTTCGCGCTGCATATGGTGAAGAACTGGAAGCCCTTGCTGGCCTACGCCAAGCGCCGCACGCTGATGATTCCGCTGGCGCTGTCGCTGGTGGTGGCGGTGCCGTTCGCCTTCACCGCGGGCAAGGGCCGCGCCGGCAATCCGGCGTTCCAGACGCTCGCGCTGATGACACGAGCGACGCTGGAGGATCTGGCGCCGATCCTCAAGGTCCCGCCGCAGGATCTGCTCAAGCAGCTGCAGACCCGCGGCTACAAGGCAAGCTCCACCCGCGATACACCGAGCGACATCGCCACCGCCTCGGCGGTGCCGGCGAACGAGGTGCTGTTCGCGCTGATGCCGGCGGCCAAGCCCGCCCGACGCGACTGAACCGCGCGCCGGCGCACGACACGGACGCCTACAGGTAACCCCAGCGCATCAGCGTAAAGGCCGTCATGTCGGCGCAGGCGTGGAAGCTGATCACCACCCACAGGTTCCGCGACCAGCGCTGCCGCACGGCTGCAGCGAAGAGTGCGAACACCAGCGCATTGGCCACGCCGAACGCGCCAAGCTGCAGGTGATACGCGGCAAAGACCAGTGCGGTCAGTGCGACGGCCCATGCCGGGCGCGTGGGTACGCGCGGCAGATGCCGCATCAGCATCGTGTGGAGAAACCCGCGGAACACCAGCTCCTCGTAGAACCCACCGATCACCCATGCCAGCACCAGGGCCAGCACGTAACCGGAGAGATGCGCGCGCACGAAGGCAAAGTCGCTCAGGTCCGGGCGCTCGCCCAGCACGTGGGCGAGCAGCGGGCCGATCAGCTGGACATTGATGGCCGCGTAGGCCAGGCCGAGCACCGCGCCGATCAGCAACGGCACGGCCCGGAAGCCCTGCCAGCGAAAACCCGTATCGGCGAACCGCAGCCGCTGCAGCCGCAGCATGGCCGCGCACAGGCCAAGCCCCAGCCATGGATAGAGGAACATCGGCACGCCCAGATGCGGCACGATCAACACTGCCGCGGTGCCGACCAGGACCATCGCGCCCTGTCGCAGCGACGGTGCCGGCGTCGATGGCGAGGCGCTGTCCAAGTGAGTCCCTCCCCTCGTCATGGGCTCCGCGCCGGGCGCGTTGCGGCGCCCGGCCGTCGTTGCCAGCTAGCTCACTGGCCCTGGCCGTTGGCGCCGTTGCCGCTGGGCAGCGGCTCGAGGTTGAACGAGATGGTGGAGATCTTCGCGTCCAGACCCTTCACCACATCGGCGGTGAGATCGTTGCTCACGTTGCCACCGAGTACTGCGTCGCGATTCAGCAGCAGGCCGCAGCGGTGGCTCTTGTAGCTGGACGCCACCAGCGGCTGCGCCTCCTGGCCGATGCGCTCCATCGCCTTGGCCTGGGTGAGCCGGATACGTTCGCTGAGCTCGCCCGCCTTGCCCTGGAAGGCCTGCATGCGCTGCTGCAGCGCGCCACCCTGCTGCTTGCGCTGGTCTTCGCTGAGCTTCGGGGCGTTCTTCTGGAAATTCTGGATGTCGGTATCCAGCGGCGTGCGCTCGCCGGCCAGCTGATTGCGGGCCTGCGTCGCCAACTGGTTGAGGCGCTGCGTGGCGGCCTGCCCGACCTTGGACTGGGCGAACACCGCCTCGCGCGAGAGCATGCACAGGCCCGGCACGGGATTACCGCCCAGCTCATCGGCGGCGCGCGCTGGCGTGGCCGGCAGCACGGACAGTCCAAGGGCCGTGATGAAGGAAGCAGCAAGCAGGGAACGGGAAACGGTCATGGTGAGCCATCCATTGATAGGGAACAGGAATCTTCCATCGACGCCTGCGGCGCCCGGAGGTTCCCGAGCATAACGTCGCGGCGGCATCGACGGACACTGCCCGCTCCCGCCCGGCGCCTCGCACCCGATCGATGTCGCTGCCCCGATCCGCCGCACACGGACATGCGACGCAACGTTGCCTTCACGGTTGACTGCGGTTCATTCCAGTCGCGTCGCTGCGGGGTAGCCTGAAAAGCCGGCACCTGCGCGCGCGGGGGACGATGCAGGCGGCATGGGCATGGCCTGAAGTACGCGATGACACCTTTCGCTACGGGCCCGAAGTACCAGGAGACCACCATGAAGAATCTGAAAGCCGCACGCCTTGCACTGCTTCCCCTGAGCTTGATGGGGTTCGCGCTGGGTGGATGTTCCCAGTACGTGAAGAAGGCCGATTACGACGCCGCCATCAGCGAACTGCGCGCCAACGATCAGAAGCAGCAGCAACAGATCGATGCGCTCACCCAGGACATGCAGCAGCGCTTTGCCAAGTACGACGCGCAGATCACCGCCATGCAGGGGCGCATCAACGTCGACACGGCCGCGCACTTCGCCTTCGGCGACGCCACGCTGCGCGACGAAGACAAACCGCTGCTCGACGATTTCGCCAAGGTCATCAGCCAGCATCGCTCCGACGCGGTGATCACGGTGGAAGGCTTTACCGACCCGGCTGGCTCGCCCAGCTACAACAAGCGCCTGGGCCTCAAGCGCGCCGAGGCCGTACGCGACTACCTCGTCAGCACCGGCGGCCTGAACGCCGACAAGATCCGCGCCGTCAGCTACGGCGAAGCCAGCAATCGCCAGGTGGAGAAAGGCCAGGTGCGCGACGCCGGCTCATCCAACCGTCGAGTGACTCTCGTGGTCGACTTCGCCGGCAACGCCACCACCGCCGGCACCCCAACCACCTGACAAGCACTCTGCATCCCGGCCTCGCGGTGCCATCGCTCCGCGCGGGCCGGGATCTTCAAATAGGGGGCTCGCGCGCCTGCGCGAAACAGCTGCAACGCCAACCGACATCGGGCAACCGCCTCGACGACCGCCCAGCTTTCCAGGCCACGCGCCTCGGTAAACCTGGCCCATCGATCAGCGGGATCGCCCCGCACCCACCAACTCCGCAAAAGCCGTCTCGACTACCTGCCCACCGGTGGGAGATGTACTCGTGCTTCGACGAGCGGCGTCCTCGACGAGTAGCCGTCATCCAGCGTATGCAGGAAGGCAATGATGTCGTCGACGTCGCGATCGCTCAGCGGCGGTGATTCCCCGACGTGGCGGTCGAACGGCGCATCGGCGGTGTCGATGTTGGCGTGATACGCCGCCGGCAGGTCGTTGTCGATCGCCGGCGCGCCGTCCGCGCCGCGCGGGTAGATTTTCTGCGGTGCCACGGCGCGCAGGTTGTAGAAGTCCAGCACCTGCTTGAGCGTGCGGTAGACGCCGTTGTGGAAGAAAACCCGGCGGCGGTCCACGTTGCGCAGCGTCGGCGTGAGAAACATCCCGCAGTATTGCGTCTGCTTCGCGAGATCCCTACGGAACGGGCCGCACAGGCCCATGTCGTAGAACTGCGGATCCCGGTTTGCCGCCAGCGCCGTATTGCGCGGCACTCCGAGCGCCTCGTACTGCGCGTCGGTGAACAGCGGTGGCAAACCGTCACGGGTCGGTCGGCTCAAATGGCAGGCGGCGCAGTTGCCCTTGTGCGGATCGTTGAACAAGGTCAGGCCGCGCTGCTCGGCTGGCGTGAGCCGCGCCCTGCCCTGCAACCAGGCGTCGTACTTGCTGGTGAAAAGGTGGAATGAGGGATCCTCGATCTCGAATCGGCCGATCGCGAACATCGCCTCGTCAACCAGCTGTGCCGGATCGTCCACGACGCCGTCGCCGAACAGCTGCACGAACGACGGCCGGTACCGGCTGTGCGCAAGTTTGGTCGCCACCGCGGCGACGCTGGTATTGGCCATCTCCACCGGACTCAGCATCGGCAGGATCGCCTGCCGCTGCAGCGAATCGGCCCGACCATCCCAGAACAGGCCGCCCTGCCCCACCATCGGCGCCTGCCGCGGCGTCACGCCGGCGGCCTTGCTCGCCCGGCGCTGGCTGCGCACCGCGGCAGCCACGGCGTTGAGATCGACCGGCACGTCGACGTCGCCGACGTCCGGCCCGATGCTGAAAGGCGGCTGCCGATACAGGTACGCCAGCGACGGCGGCGGCCGAAAGCCGGCCTGCTGCAGGTGCGCGCCACCGGGTTGCACGATGAGCGCATTGGGTGGGTTGTAGCCGAACGCCGGGCTGTGGCACGACGCGCACGACTGCCGACCGGAGCCCGACAGCATCGGGTCGAAGAACAGCGCCTTGCCCAGCCGGGCCACGGCGCTGAGCGGCGCGACCGGCGGCAGCCGTAGCTGCACCGGATGGGGATTGATGCCGCCGGCGTCGGCACCGGCACGCGCCGTCCGCTGCACCAGCAGGCCTCCGCCGAGCGCGCTGGCAATGCAGACAACGCTCAGCACGGCCCCGGGCAGGCGCCGTCGCCGGCGCGACGGCGGGGTTTGGAAAGACATGAGCACCTCGCTCCTGCACGCCGCCGCCCGATCCTCCGGGCGGCCTGCGTTGCCGTGGTAGCACCGTTCCGCCCCGCATCCGTGCGCGGGGCGGAACACGTCATGGCTGGATGACCGACCGCGTTCACGCGGCCGGTCGATCCCTCAGGAATGCCAGGGGTGCGGGTGCCCCACCGGCGTGCCCTGGTCCGGATCGAGGAACAGGCGCGGGGCCGGATCGAAGCGCCGGCCGAAATCGAACAGGCTCATCATGCTGCCCGCGCTGGCGTCGTTCGAACCCTGGCCGATGCGCTCGCCGTACAGCCAGTTGTCCTCGATGAAGCGCACCACCGAAGACTGCGTGAGGCGCTCGTCGCTGACGTAGTTCTCGCGCGCGTACGGCGAGATCACCAGGAACGGGATGCGCGTGCCCGGGCCGCAGCGGCCGTTGACCCGCCCGCCGTTCACGCCGATCCCCGGCTTTGCCCCCGGCGCGTTGCACACGCCCGGGCCGTTGACCTGGTCGGCACCGGTGACCGCGCCCTCCGGCGTGACACCGTCGAACGACGCGGTGGTCGGCGCGGCATAGCGATGGTCGTACCAGCCGTCGGAGTCGTCGTAGGTGATGACGATCGCCGTGCTCTTCCAATCCGGCTGCTGCATCAGGAAGTTCACCACCTTCACGACGTACGCCTGCTCGTCCAGCGGATCGGAGTTGCCCGGATGCGCGTCGCCGACCGCCGGCATCTTCAGGTAGCTCACCGACGGGTAGTTGCCCGCCGACACCGCCGCGAAGAAGTCGTTGAGGTCGTACTCGTGGTGCACCGGCGCGTCGGTGGCATCCTTGTCGTCGGTGTAACCGATCTGCGTCAGCGAGGTCGGCCGCTCGTGGGTCGGGTTGGCGGTGGAGGCGTAGTACTGGAACCAGTTGTGATGCGGGATGTAGTCGGTCTTGCTGCCGGCCAGCACGCTGGAATAGGTGCTGCGCTTGCAACCGGTGCTGCCGTTGTCGTTCGTCGCAGTGAGATCGAAGCCGCCCATGAAGCCGCCCCAGGTGACGTGGCGAGCGTTGAGCAGATCGCCGATGTTCTTCGAGCTCATCATCAGCGTGTTGGCGGTCGACGAGCACACGTCGTACGCCGGATCGGTGTCGCCGACCAGGCTGAGCCCGCCGAGGCCGTCGGCGATGGTGGCGCCCTTGCCCAGCACGATCTGCGCGCCGTTGTTGGTGCCCGAGACCACCGCGATCGCGCCCGGCGTCGACGGCCCGTAGGTGTCGGTGTAGGCGTTGTCGTCCATCGCAAAGTGCTGGGCGTAGTTCCACAGTGCGGTGACGGTGTTGCCGTCGTAGTAACCCATCACCAGGCCATGAGCGCCGAAAGTGCCGGTGCTGGAGACGGTGTTGTTGCCGGTGTAGTGCGGGAAAAGGTCGGCCTTGCCGTTGTCGTAGGCCAGCTGCTCGGGCGTGTAGTTGTGGTTCTGGCCTTCGGTGTTGGCCTGGGTGCGGTCCAAGCGGAACGGATTGACCGCGTTCTCGCCGTTGAGCGGATTGAGCTTGTTCGGATTGCGCGTCAGCAACTGGCGGTCCAGGCCATCCACCGGCGGCGTCCACGGGCGGGCGTGGAACGCCGGCTCGCCGGCCGGATTGGCCGCCACCGGGTAGGTGCCGAAGTAGTGATCGAACGAGCGGTTCTCACCGAAGATCACCACCAGGTGCTTGATCGGCGTGGCGGTCGGCAGGCGATCCTGCGGCGAACCCGAGGGCCAGGGGAAGTGATGCGGCGGAGGAACGCCGCGGTGGTCGGACGTGGCACCGACCTGGGCCGAAGCGGCGGACGCCAGGCCGAGGGCGACGATCGACGCCGGCAGCAAGGCGTGACGGAGAAAGCGGAGACTGGGCACGGGAAGACTCCTGGAGTGAGTGCAAGAGCGCGAGTCCGGTGGTCGGACGGGTGGATGCGGATTCCCCCAGTCGTGCCGACGGCCGCAAGCACAAGCGAGCCGCTGGCCGGCAACGACAGCCTCGATTGAACCACCGGCATATGAAGGTTCCGGGACACGCAAACCGCATGAAAATGCGGTCGCAGCGGCATGCACGCGATGCCGCGTCGTCTCCGTCATTCGTGCCATCCAAGCTGCGATGTCCGTGCGGCCGGCAAAACCAACAGGCAACCATATAGTTGCCTTTGACGATCGCCGTGCATAACATGCAACCATCCAGTTGCCATGCACGGAGTCCTCATGAGCGCATCGACCGATCGCATCGAACGCCGGATCCTGCTCCACGCACCGCTCGAGCGTGTCTGGCATGCGCTGACCGATCCGGCGGCCTTCGGCACCTGGTTCGGCATGGCCTTCGACGGCTCCTTCGCGGTCGGCCAGCCCGTTACCGGGCGCATCGTGCCGACCCAGGTGGACCCCGAGGTCGCCAAGTTGCAGGAGCCGCACGCGGGCAGGCCGTTCGAGATCTACATCGAGCGGATCGAGCCGATGCGCGTATTCGCCTACCGCTGGCATCCCTATCCCGTCGATACCGATGCCGATGTTCGGCAGGAGCCGACCACGCTGGTGAGCTTCGAGCTCGAGGCAGTCGGCGACGACACCCTGCTGCGGCTCACCGAATCGGGCTTCGACGGGCTACCGCACGCACGCCGCGCCGATGCCTTGCGCGCCAACGACGGTGGCTGGGCCATGCAGATGAGCAATATCGAGAAATATGTCGCCACGCACTGACCGCCCGGTATCGCGCCGGCGCGCGCTCGATCGCAGCGCGCCGATCTTCGCCGCACTGGGCGACGCCACGCGTCTGCGCATGGTGGCCACGCTCAGCAGTGGCGGTGCGCAGTCGATCGCCCAGCTCACCGCCGGGACGGCGATCACCCGCCAGGCCGTCACCAAGCATCTGCACGTGCTCGCCGCGGCTGGCCTGGTGCGTGACCTACGCCAAGGACGCGAGCGTCTATGGGCATTCGAACCGGCGCGACTGGGCGAGGCGCGCCAGGCGCTGGAGGCGATCGGCGCAGACTGGGATCGCGCCCTGCAACGTCTCAAGCGGTTCGTTGAATCGTAAGGTTGCGCCGGATCCATCGGCCATCCGGCGCAGCGCGGTGGATGCAGGTATCACTGCACAAAAGTTTCCAAGGTTCGTTACGCCGCGCCCAAGCCGAGCGGCGCGATCAGCAGTGCTGAAGGCGAGGTTGATCGGCGTTGTGTGCGCACGCGACGACTAGAGCAGGGTCTGTTCCCCGCGCTGGCCCACCAGGCGGGCGAACTCGGCCAGCACCGCCGGATCGAGCTTGGTGCCCTGCTCGGACTCCATGATTTGCATGACCTCCTCGTGGCTTCGGGCGCGATGGTAGGAACGCGCCGTGGCCATGGCGTCATAGCCGTCGACCACCAGCAGGATCCGGCACAGCAGCGGGATGCCCTCGCCCTTCAGGCCGTCGGGGTAACCGCTGCCGTCGAAGGATTCATGGTGATGGCGGATGATCGGCGCCACCTCCTCGGCGCACTCCAGGGCGGCCGAGCGGAAGATGCGCTCGCCCTGCTCGGCATGGGCCTTCATCAGCTCCCACTCCTGCGCAGTCAGGCGCCCCGGCTTGAGCAGAACGGCGTCGGGCACGCCGATCTTGCCGATGTCGTGGAATACGGCGCCCAGGTGTAGCGTCTTCAGCTCCGCGCGGGACAAGCCGCACGCCTCACCCAGCGCCTGCGCCAGGCGCATCACCCGGTCGCAGTGGAAGCGGGTATAGGCATCGCGCTCATGCAGCGCCGCGGTAATGACTTCCACCGAAGCGTGCAGATCTTCATACGCCAGAAGAGTGTCCATATTCCCCCAGGTCGCCCGACATTCGTGCGGGGTCGCACCTCGCCTGCGGCGCTTGCCGGCGTCTGCCAGCTGGCCGCTGGCGCGACTATAGGCCTGGCCGCACCCCACGTACATCGCGGTGACAAGCCCGGTTTCCGGGCTGGCCGGAACCGGGCGCGTTGGACACCGCCACTGCCGCCGTCACATCGGCTTGAGGCAATTCACCATCCAGTGCTTGCCGAACTTGTCGGTCAGCGCGCCGAAGCGGTAGGCCCAGAACGTCTCCTCCAACGGCATGTTCACCTCGCCGCCTTCGGCCAGCGCCCGGAAGATCCGCTCGGCCTCTTCCGGGGTGTCGGGCATGACGTTGATGGTGGTGCTGCCGGCTTCGTGCGGGGGCGGACCATCGGCGCCCATGATCAGCGCGCTGCCGACCTCCACCTGCGAATGCATGACGTTGCCGCGCGCCGCCTCCGGCATGTCAGCGGCCATCGGCGATTCGCCGTAGGTGAAGCGCTGGGTAACCTTGCCGCCGAGCGCGGCGGCGTAGAAGTCCATCGCCGCGCGGGCGGTACCGGGGAAGTTGAGATAGGCGACCAGCTGCATCGGATGCTCCTTGGGTTGGGCGCGACAGTGCGCCACTCGCCCTTGCGACGAACCAGCCCATGCCAGATCGACACGTCACCCGCCAGAGCGACGCGATGCTCCCCGGCGGCCGCTCAGCCGCCGCGCGCCCAGGCCAGCGCATCCTCGCCGGAGGGCAGACGGATCGGCGTATCCGGGTCGGTCGCGGCACACCACACCGCTTCGGCCACGTCCGCCGCATGGGTCACCGGCTGGGATGGATCGCGCATGCCGGCGAGCACCTGCTGCACCATCGGCGCGTAGGCCTCGTGATCGAGCCCCTCGCGGCGGGCGTTCTCGGCGAAGCGCGTCTCCGGCGAGCGCCCCGGCAGCACCAGATGCACGCGGATGCCCAGCGGCGCCAGCTCCACCGCCATCGATTCGGTGAAGGCGTTCGTCGCCGCCTTGCTCGCGCTGTACATGGACACCAGCGGCAGCGCCTTCAGCGTGACGCTGGAGGTGACGTTGACGATGACGCCGGCGCGGCGCGCGCGGAACTGCGGCAGTACGGCCTGGCTCATCGCCATCGTGCCGATCGTGTTGGTCTCGAACAGTTCGCGCGCCAGCGCCGGCGGCGTCAACTCCAGCGGCGCGGCGGCGCCGAAACCGGCGTTGTTGACCAGCACGTCGATCGGTCCGGCGGCGGCCAACGCCTGTTCGATGCTGGCGGTATTGGTCACGTCCAGCGGCAGCACGCGCAGGCGGCCGGAGCGCGGCAGCAGGTCTTCGCGGGGCGTACGCATGGTCGCCACCACCTGCCAGCCGCGGTCGAGGAAGGTACGCGCGATGGCCTGGCCGAAGCCGGACGAGCAGCCGGTGATCAAGACGGTTGGCATGGAAACTCCTGGGCAGGGTGGGAACGAGGGGCCAGACGATAGGCTGCCACCCCCGTACTCACTACAATCGAAAATCCTTGATTTTTTGGCAGGAGTCCGGAGTTGATCGATCCGCTGGCCGAAGTGGTCGCCCTGCTGCAGCCCAGCCCCGGCTTCGCCAAGACCGTGGTCGGCGCCGGCCGCTGGCGCGTGCAGCGCGCGGACAGCGGGCAACCGTTCTACGCGCTGGTGCTCGAAGGCGGTTGCACGATGACGGTGGACGACCACGCGCCGATCGCGCTGGAGCCGGGCGACTTCCTGCTGGTACCGGCCGCCTGGGGCGTGGCCATGTGCAGCCTCACGCCACCACCGGCGGGTCGCACGTCACGGCCGGTGGCGCAGGCCGACGGCGTCTACCGGGTGGGCACGCCCACTGGCCCCACCGACCTGCGCATGCTGGTGGGGCATTGCGGTTTCGATTCGCCCGATGCGGCCCTGCTGGTGTCGTTGCTGCCACGGTTGCTGCACGTGCGCGGTGAGCGCCGGCTGGCACTGCTGGTGAAGCTGGTGGGCGAGGAGTCGCGCGCGCAACGGCCGGCGCGCGAGGTGGTGCTGGCACGCCTGCTGGAGGTGCTGCTGATCGAGGCGCTGCGCTTCACCAGCGGCACCAACGCCTCGTCCGGCCTGGTGCGTGGGCTGGCCGACGAGCGGCTGGCGATGGCGATCCGCGCGATGCACGCCCAGCCGACCCGCGCATGGACCGTGGCCGAGCTGGCGCGCGAAGCGGCGCTGTCGCGTTCGGCATTCTTCGAGCGCTTCAACCGCGTCGTGGGTGTGGCGCCGATGAGCTACCTGCTGACCTGGCGCATGGCGCTGGCCAAGCGCCTGCTGCGCCAGCGCCAGAGCCGCGTGGCCGACATCGCCGAGCGCGTGGGTTACAGCTCGGCCAGCACATTCAGCATCGCCTTCAGCCGCCACGTCGGCATGACACCTTCCCGTTATGCGCGCGCGGCGATGGAGACCCCATCGACAGCATCCGCCTGAGTGCACTCAGCCGTGCGGTGACGCCGCGCGACGCTCGCCCAGCCAGCGCAGCGCCCGCCGCAGCCAGGATCCCAGCGGATCGGGATTCCATACGAAGGTCGCCACGCTCTGCGCCGGCAGGGTGTAGGTGAATCCGGCCTGGCCCTGCCGCACCGACACCGGGCTGGGCCGGTCGCGACTGTTCACCACCACCAGCACCACCGAGCCATCGCCAGGGTTCACGAACGCCACGTCGTTGACGTCCTTGTCGGTCTCGCTCGAGCCCACGCGGATCGCCCCCGGCAGCACGAAGCGGCTGAAGTGGGCGAACGCGTAGTACTCGTCGTTGCGCGTGACGGCGCCGGTCTGCGCGTCGATGGTGACCACGCCCTTGCACAGGTCGCAGCCACCGAAATGCGGGCCGTGCTGTTCGTCGAGCACGAGATTCCAGTACACGACGCCGCGCGCCCAGTGGCGGATACCGGCCAGCAGCAGGTCGCGCGCGAACCACATCAGCTCGCCCTTCCTGGCCGACTCCCAGTCGCCGCCGGAGCATTCGGTGATGTAGACATCCTTGCTCGGATAGGCCCGATGCACCTGGCTCTGCGCCGAGGGCGTGCCCGCGTAGCAATGCCAGGCCACGCCGCCCACGTAGCGCTCGGCCTGCGGATCGGCCAGCACGTCCAGCGGCTGGTCCGGCGCGTCCCAGTTGTGGTCCCACGCCAGGATGCGCGTGGGACGCCGGCGGGTGGCCAGCGCCGGGCCGAGATAGCCGCCGATCAGCCGCGCCCGCGTGGCGGCGGACATGGTCATGCCCGGGTAGGTTGCCGGCGAGTAGCCCGGCTCGTTCTGCACGGTCAGGGCAAAGATCGGGATGCCGTAGCTGCGATAGGCATCCACATACTTCACCAGGTAGTCGGCGTATGCGCTCTCGAACGATTCGAGCAATTCGCCGCCGATCAGGTTGTCGCTGGTCTTCATCCACGCCGGCGCACTCCACGGCGAGCCGATGATCCGCAGCTTAGGGTTGATCGCCAGAGCCTCGCGCACGGTCGGAATCACGTCGTGCAGGTTGGCGGTGACGTTGAAATGCTGCAGCGTCGGATCGGTTTCACCCGCTGGCATGTCGTCGAGGGTGTAGGGCTGCGGCGAGAAATCCGAGGCGCCGATGGTCAGCCGCGTCATGTTCATGGCCAGGCCGGGCGGCGGCCCGAACAGCTCCTTCAGCAGCGCTTCGCGCTGGGCCGGACTCATGCGGTTCTGCAGCAGCCACGCCGACGCATCGGTGACTGCCGCGCCGAAGCCGACGATCGACTGATAGGTCGCCTGCGTGTCCACCACCACGTCCGACGGCTGCGCCTGGCGCGGCTGCATCGCCACATCGGCCTGGCGCGCCAGCTGCAGTTGGCGATCGGCGGTGCTCACCCAGACCTGCACCGCACGCAGCGGCGGCCGGGGCGCCGGCTGGGGTGCCGGCAACGGCGCCTCTGTGGGCAGCATTAGTGGCAACTGGCGCATAGCGGCCAGCGCCAGCCCCGTGATCGCCACGAACAGCACGATGACCAACCAGCCAGGAACACCCTTGTGCTCATCCATGGAAGAAGCACGCTCCATCACAGACGGCACACTTCACTTACGCAACTCCCCTTCGCGCCGGATGGCGCCGGGAGAAGAGTGCAGTGAAAGCGCCGCCGCGTCGACCATCCGGCGCACGAAAGCGCGACCCACCTCACCCGAGCCACGCGTCCGGGCGATGCGCCCGCCACCCTTCACACATCACAGCTTCGTAGGGTAGACCGCCTTCAGGCCCGCGGTGCTCGCGTTGATGAACATGTTCGCGTTTGCCCCGCCATTGGCCACCGCGCGATCGGGGCCTGCGACATAGGCCGCCTTGTTGCCCGGCACGTTGTCCACCGTATCGTTCCAGGCGCGCGAGGTGATCGCACAGGTGTTGTGGTCGATGTCCTGGAAATGCACGTAGACCGAACCACCCGGCGGCAGGCTGGCCCAGTAGATCGATCCGGTGTAGCCCAGCGCCGCAGCGACGTCGCGCAGCTCGTTGTGGTCGGCGGCGAGCCCGGCCCCGGCAGAGGCCGCGTACAGAGTGCGAAAGCCGGCTCCGTGCATGTGAGTGGTGATGAAATTGACCAAGGCCGTCCGCTTGGCCAGGCTCAGATTGCCGTTGAGGTGATAGCCAAACAGGCCGTTGTTCGTCACCAGCACGATCGCCCGACAGCCCAGCACGGAAGGAAAGCCGATCTCCACGGCATCGAAGCCGATCTCGCGTTCGCACAGATAAATCACCTAGATACTCCTTGAAGCCGATGGACGGACCGGCCCTGCACCGCTGGCAGCGCACGCTGCAGCGGCCGGCTCCGGTCCGGACAGAGTTCTCAAGGGGCAGTGCGCAAAGGTCCCGCCGATCTGATCGCGCGTGCAGCGCGTGCAGCGCACGCCGCGACGCTCCGGCAGGGCGCCGGGGCGTCGCGGCGGAAAGTTTCAGCGCGGCGGCGGCGGCATGCCAGGCGGATCCATCGCCCCGGTGGGCTTGCCGCACTCCGGACAGAAACGGCTGCCGGCCGGCAACTCGGCATGACAGCCGCCGCAGGAGGCGGCCACGGCGAGGCGATGGCCGCACTGCGGACAGAACTTGGCCCCGCGTGTCTCCGCGTGGCACGCCGGACAGACCAGCTGGTGCGAGGTGGTGACATCGACGCCGGCGCCGAGGCCTGCACCAACCTCACGGGCGCGCTCCATCGCCGTCTCGCGGCGGCCTTCCTGCCTGGCGACCTGGACGCTCGCGGCCAGATCCGGAGCGCAGCGCTGGCACAATCCGGCGTCGTCGCTCCAGCAGCGATCGCAGGCATAGTTGTGGCATTGCGCACAGCGGTGGAAATGGCGCTTGGCCGCATCGATCGCGTGCCGGAACGCGTCGTCACGCGCCGTACCCCAACCGGCCCGCGCCAGCCCGTCCACGGCGTTGTCGACGCTGTAGCCGACACCGCCGAGCAGGTTGCCGAGCAGGCCGCTGGCTTCCTGCATCCAGCCGGAGGCGCGGCCGCTCTTGTACGGCTCGAACGGCGAGCGCCAGGTGTCGTTGCAGCATTCGCAGTAGAACTCGAACTGGAAGCCCGCGCCGGTGCCGGACTGGATGCTGAGATCGCGGAAGTTGTCCGCGAATTGCAGGTCGTCGCTCATGACTGTCTCCGTCGCCCCGGTCACTCGGCCAGACAGGCGGGAAGCTTGCCGCCGTTGGCTTTCAGTTGCTCGCGCGCGATCGACTGCATGTGCTGGTGGAGCTGCGCCTTGTGCGCGTCGTAGAACGCCATGTTGGCCGCGCTCACCGGCAGGCCGCCCTCAGCCATCGCCTGCGGATGCTGCTTGCGAACATCCTGCACAGCCGCACTGGTGAGGGTCATCATGCCCAACACCATCTCGCGCGCCGTCAGACCGTGGCTTGCCAGCATCGCGTGCACGCCCGGTTGCGCGTCGTAATGCGCGGCCGCCTGGTCGATCGAGGTGAACGAGTCGCCACCCTTCAACAGATCGATCATGCCGAGCCGGCAGGGATCGCGCGCGATGTCGTCACTGGCGTCCATGTAGTGCTGAAGAAACGTCTCATCCAGCGTGAAGCTGCGCATCGCCGCGATGTCCGCCGCCGACGGCGCATCAGCGGCGAATGCCGCGCCCGAGTTGGCAGACAGCAGCAGGGCAAGGAGCGTGGGGAGCATGAGCATGCGGGTTGGTCGCATCGTGATTCCTCGTGCGGGATGGAAAAGGGAGCTTACTGTTCGACCAGTTCGACGCGGCGGTTCTTGGCCTTGCCGGCGGCATCGTGGTTGCTCGCCACCGGCGCGTAGGAGGCCAGCCCCTTGGCTGCCAGGCGCACGGGCGCAATGCCGTAGTGCGCAGTGAGCGCCTGCACCACCGCCTCGGCGCGCTGCTGCGACAGCGCGAGATTGTGGGCTAGGTTGCCGGTATCGTCGGTATGTCCGACCACGTAGGCCTTGAGCGAGGGCTGCGCGTTGAGCAGTGCCGCCATCTGCACGAGGGTGGCGTCGGAACCCTTCTCGAGCCGTGTGCTATCGCTGGCGAAATGAATGCCGTAAAGCGCGATGTGGCCATCGCGCGCCAGCCCGCGGCTCATCGCCTTGGCATCGACCGTCACTTCGCCGGTCTGCATCGGCTGCGCCTCGACTACCTGCAGCAACGCGCCGACCGGCTCGTCCTCGTTCTGACCGACCAGCAGTGACACATCGACCTTGCCGGCCGAGCGCTCCAGGCGTGCGGTCAATGCGTACACGTCGCCGTCTACCGAATCCAGCGTCTGCACCATCAGGTTGCGCGCACGCATCGGGTCGTACAGCGGGCCCGCCACCGCCTCGGCGAAATCCATGCCGCCGCAGCCATGCGCCCCATCGTCACCATCGCAGGCGAAGCGCGTCTTGAAGCCCGCCTGCTCCAAGGCATCCTCGAAGTTGCGGAACACCTCGACACCCGTCTTACCGGCGGGCGCCACATAGAGGATGCGGGTGATCTTGCCTTCGACGTGATCGGCCTTGGCCACTCCATTGGACTGCGCGCGGCCCAGCGGCAGCACGGCCACGCCGTAGTCCAGCTGCTGGTAGCCGCCGATCGTGGAGCCGGCGAAACGCGAGACCATCGGGTGATCGCGACTGCCCGGCACGTCCGCCGCGCACACCGTCCCCATCGCACCCACCCATGCCGCGATGACCCACAGGTATCGGTAACGCATGCCCTTCCCTCTGGCAGAAAAGCGCACACCATAGCCCGAGCGCGCACTGCCGTTGCGATGGTCCGCGACGCGCGTTCCGGTTTTCGTTCAGGCTGACCGCACTGCGGCGGCTTGTACGCGCTTAGGAAAAATTCTTAAGCGAAATTCCCGTCCCGTGAAAGACATCACGCTTTCGCAACTAATCGCGCTCACCTTCACCAACTCGTCGTAAATCGTCTTTAGATTCGGCCACTGCCGGATGGGCAAATGGATGAGCGTCATCTCCGGCGCGTGTGCGTGGTCAAGGAATCGGACTGACCAGGGGACGCACTGCCTTTCATAGTCGGACGCTTGCCTCGGGCAGGCGTTGCCGTTTACTTCGAAAGAGGGTGGATCTCATGACTTTGTTGCGCGCACACAAGCCTTTCCGTCGGTCCCGCCAGTTCGGCCAGGGCATGACCGAGTACATCATCATCACCGCACTGATCGCGATCGCCGCGATCGCGGCCGTCACCTACTTCGGTGGCACCGCCCGCGCGCAGATCGGTGGCATGGCCCGCGAGCTGTCGGGCAGTTCTGCGAAGCAGGACATCAATCGAGCCACCAACCAGGGCAACCAGGCCCATGCCGAGGGAACGAAGGACAAGACCCTCAACAGCTACGACAACACGACCGCGAAATAACTGAAGCGGCACTTGTCGGCGCGACGCGCCGGCGGCCGCGCTTTCCCGTGGAGACTCTCGTCCCTGCATCGCCACCGGCGATGTAGAGGGGATCTGCGCAGACAGGGATTTCGCATGAGTGTTCGTTTCGGCGCCGGGTCGCCCGGACTTACGCCCCATCGATCATCCTGGCCACGGCGCGTCCGTGGTCAGGCTCTGGTGCTCGCTATCGTGGCGCTGCTCGTGCTGTGCCTGGGTGTGATCGTGCTGTTCAACACCGGCCAGGCGGTGGGCAAGAAAGTCGAACTGGTCAATGCAGCCGATGCGGCGGCATACAGCACCGCCGTGCAGCAGGCGCGCGCTTACAACCTCATCGCCTACATGAACCGCGCTTCGGTGGCGAACGAAGTGGCAGTCGCGCAGATGGTGAGCTGGTACTCGTGGATGAACTACACCTACCGCGGCACGGACAACTTCAAGGATGCGGTGCAGGCGATCGCGATCATCTTCGATGTGAGCATCATCGGCGCCGAGGTCGGCGCGGCGCTGCAGGAAGTGGTCACCGCGCTCAATGAAGTGAAGACGGCGGTGAAGGAGATCCGCGACGGCATGCAGGTGGCTTTTTCCACCGCCACCACGGTCATCGCCGGGCTCAACGAGGCTTACTCGCTCGCCTCGCGGACCATCGCCAACGCCGAGCCGCTGGAGCGTCTGAAGATCGCCCGAGACGTGGTCAGCCGCAACACGCAAGGCAAGGCCACCATCGGCTGGCGGGGCGATGCGCTGCTGGCCAACGATGCGCGCAAGGCGATCAGCTTTACCGAGTACTACCACAACTTCAGCACGCCCAATGCCGGGGCCGATCGCTACGCAAATGTGGTGATGGAGGCTCGCGACGGATTCTCGCGCGAGCGCAACGGCGGCATCGGGCCGCTGCACAAGCGCGGCGGTACCGACCTGGTCGATTACCAGCACTGGGTCGGCGTGGACACACTCAACGTGAAGGTTGGCTTTCCAATCTTCATCAACGTTCCGATGGCTTGGGGCGGCGCGGCGGCGGTACCTGAGAGCTGGCGCCAGTCATTCCGCTCGACGGCCAGCCCCGGCTTCAACCGCGGCCGCGGGTGGGATTCGCCCTACCAGACCGATCGCGGCCACTACCAGCGCTATGCCGGTGCTCTGGACAACGGCAAGGCAAGCAGCAAGGCCCTGTCTTCGCCGGCGATGGACGGCAACGACAAGGCATTCATCCGCGACTACGCACCCGGCAGCAGTCCCGGCCTGGCTCCCTACGAGGACATCGACACGGGCAAGGCCGTCGTGCCCTACGACGAGGGCGACGATACCGATCGGGTCGGCCCAGTTTTCACCGTATTGGTGGAGCAGCCCATGAAGACCGTGCACACCTCCAACAACGTGCCAGGCATCGGTGGCCCGCCAGACTTCGAGGCGCCCGACAAGACCGTGGCGGACGACATGACCGCACTGTCGACGGCGCAGGTGTATTTCAGCCGCCCGCGCAGCCTGTTCCCCAACCTCGTCGATTCGCGCCGCGAGCTCGGCAATCTGTTCAGCCCGTACTGGCAGGCACGACTGATCGATACCCCCTGCCCCGTGCGCCAGCAGGTCGCTGTCTCGTATGGCGCCGTCGCTCCCTGTATCCCCAGCAAGCATTGACCGACCCACCAAGGCACACATGATCCGAACGAATCCATTCCCCTTGCTGCTCCTTCCGTTCGCGCTGGCCGCCTGCTCCAGCTCGGCGCAGAGCGGTGTGGACAGCCCTTCGACGGCTGCCGCCGACGCTCCCCCGATCCATCTGCAGCAGACGCTGATCGACAAGAAGGACGGGCAGGTGCCGCAGGAAAAGCTGTACCGGGATGCCCTGGCCAACTGCCGCCAGGGCAGCGTGCCGGTGAGGCCGCTCGATGAGGAGAGCGCGGGCAAGCTGGGCCGCACCTACATCGAAGCCTGGTACGAAGGCGATCGCATGACGGTGCGTGAGGACCGCTGGAGCTACGACGTCGACCAGATGTGCTTGTTCAAGCCGGTGCATCGCCAATCCCTGACAATCGTCGACGCCAAGGGCACCCAGACGATCGACCTCGACCGCCACACCGGCCGGTTCCATCCAGACGCCCCCATGCGTCGTGCGCCGCAGGAGCAGGCCCCCGCCCCGGCCGATGATGACCTCAAGGCGAAAGTCGCGGCGCAACTGCGCCAGCAGGGGCATGCCGATCTCATGGCGCAGGACGCCGGCCAGCAAACCGAGGCCGGCCAGCCATGCACGCGTCGACGCAACGTTCTGGAGGAGCTCTGTGTGTGGACCGGTGGCGCCAAGTGGGGCTTCGGCACCGCGGTAGAAAACGGCCCGTACGCCATGCCGCAGATGGACAGCATCGTGCTGTCGGCCCAGCCCGCCGACGGCGGCGACGGCCAGTACCTGTCCACGCAGAAGATGACGGTCGGCACGCGCTTCGACGACGGCGTGTTCAGCCGTCCGTCCGGTATCGCGATGGACAAGGCGCCATGAAACCGCGGTCGCACCGGCTCGTGCGCCACCAGCACGGGCAGAGCCTGATCGAGATGGCGATCGCCTTGATCGTGCTGGTGCCGTTGGCGGTCGGGGTGACCCTGCTCGGCCAATACATGCATATCAAACAGCAGACCCAGGCCGCGGCGCGGCAGGCGGCCTGGGCCGCCACCGTCGACCCCGCCCTGGCCAGACAGGGTCTGCCCAACCGCAGTACCACCGAGCGCAAGTTGCGTGCTTGGCAGTTCGCCGATGCGCACGACAAGCTCACCAGCACCGGCGCGGCGCCGACGCACTTCGGCGACAGCCTGCTCACCACCTTCGCCGGCCAGGAACTGCTCAAGCCGCAGGCGCTGTCGCTCAACGTCTACAAGCAGGAATCCTCGCCGGGCTATCTCGACAAGGCCATGGCGATCGTCGGCAAGGCGGCGAAGACGCTCGGCAACCTGCCGCCCAACACGAAGGGGCTGGTGACCGCCGAAGCACACGCGCGACCGGAAAAGATCACCGGCAGCAACGGCAGCCCGCTCGCCTTTCTCGACCCGCTGGACACGATGCAACTGGATTTTTCCGCGCGCACCGTGCTGCTGGCCGACACCTGGGACGCCGCCGGCGCGGGCGAGAATCTCGACGGCAAGGACACCGGCGGCGACCGCACCGTGCGCCACATCATCCGCCCGCTGGTGCCGACCACGTGGCTGGGCAGCAGCTTCGACGACGTCACCAACAAGGTAATCAACATCCTCGGCAAGATCCCGATCGTCAACGACATCTTCACTCCGGGCTTCGACAAGTTCGAGCTCGGCCGCACGGCTCCGGACGTGGTTCCAGCCGACAAGCTGACGCCCTACAAAAATGGCCGTTGACCGCCGCCTTCTGCTCCCCGCGCTGGCGATGCTGCCGGCAATCGCGCTGGCCGACTCGTGGCCGCAGCCGCCGCTGCCAGACGGCACGCAGGCAGCCGACGTCGCGCAGCACATGGTGTTCAACGGCCTGGACATGCACGCCCAGGTGTTCCGGTCGAACCAGACGCCTGCGCAGGTCGTCGCCTTCTACCGCAACACCTGGAATGGCCGCGTGGTGGTCAATCCGTTGGGCGATGCACAGGTGATCGGCCATCGCGACGGCGATTACTACGTGACCATCCAGGTGAGCCCGGCCGGCGGCGGCAGCAAGGGCGACATCGGGGTGGTCGACGTGGCCGACGCGCCGCACGATTTTCAGCCGGGCAAAGGCCTGCCGCGACCGATGGGCTCGACGGTGTTCAACGACATCGCCTATCCCGACGATCGCGTGCCCGCACGCACCGTGGCGATGACCAATGCCCTCTCGCCGCAGCAGAACGCCGCCTGGTTCCGCGAGCGTCTGGCTGGCGAAGGCTGGAAGAACGTCGACGACAACCGCTGCGCGCAGGACGCCTGCGTGCTCGGCTACGAGCGGGGCGACAGTCATCTGGCGCTGGTCGCCACCCGCACCCGGGACGGCCATTCGCAGGTCGTCCTCAATGTCCAGCAGCCCTGAGGACGCCGGATGACCAGTCTGCCGCAGCTTCCCCTGCCTTCACCACGCTCCGGCCAGCGCGGGGCCGCCGCCGTCGAATACCTCATCGTGCTCAGCCTGCTGGTGCTGGTGCTGCTGGTGTCGCCCGATGCCATTCCCCTGCTGATGGCCAAGCTGCGCGAGGCCTACACCAGCTTCGTCTACGCGCTTTCGCTCTCGTGGATGTAGGCAAGAGGACACAAGGAACGACCGCTCCATGCCCAAGATCAACCGAAACCTGCTCTTCCTTATCGTCGCGATACTTCTGGGCGTCGCTGCGAGCCTGCTCGCCGTGCGCTACGTCAACAAGCAAGTGGCGGCACGCACGAAGACCACGCCCACCGAAACACGCCAGGTAATCGTGCCCACCCGCGACCTGGAAAAAGGGGCGACGCTCACCCAGGACGACATCGCCACCCGCGACGTTCCGGTCGATTTCGTGCCGGCCGATGCGATCACCTCCGAGAACTACCAGAGCTACGTCGGCCAGGTACTGCGTACGCCGTTGGCGCACGGCGCGCCGATTTCCGGCAGCGCGATCGACCGGGTCACCGACCATTTTTCCAACGTGATCGCACCGGGCGACGTGGCGTACACCATCCAGGTGGACGAATCGAGTTCGGTGTCCGGGCTGATCGTGCCGGGCGACCACGTCGATCTCCTGTTGCTGCTGTCCGGCGACACGGCCGGTCACGACCAGATCCGTCCGCTGTTGGGCAACGTGCCGGTGCTGGCCACCGGCAAGCTAGCGCGGGGCCTGCGCCGGCAGGACGGCACCGACGACAGCAGCTACTCCAACATCACGCTGGGCCTGGCGCCCGCGGATGCGCAAAGACTGGGCATGGCAATGAAGGTCGGCGAGTTGCGCGTGATGCTTCGCCCGGCCGGCAGCGACCAGCCCTACGACCTCAAGCTGCTGAGCAAGGCCGACCTGCTGCGACAGGGCAGGAAGGTCCGCGGCAGCGGCATTCAATTCATCATTGGTGGCGGTTGAGCATGGAAGAAGCGATGGATTCGATACGACGTCCGCGCCGCAGGGCCGGCATGGCGCGGGCGGGACGGTGGTTGTTGATGGTTTGCGTGACAGGCGTGACCGTGCCGGCGGCAAGGGCCGACGCGCCGGTAGTCCCTGACGCCATCACCATGTACGCGGGCCAGGCGCTGGTGCAGAACGCACCGGGACCGCTGACCCGCGTGGCGGTGGGCGACGGCAAGCTGATGCAGGTGAAGGTGGTGGGCACCCGCGAAATGGTGCTGATCGCCAACCAACCCGGCGACACCTCGCTGCAGCTGTGGATGCGCAACGGCGAACGGCGCAGCGTGTCGGTGCACATCGGCACCGGCAACAATAGCCAGGCCGCCGAGATGATCGGCAAGCTGCTGGCCAGCAGCGAGCACATCAAGAGCGAGTCGATCGCGGGCCAGGTGGTGCTCACCGGCAGCAACCTCACGCCGGAAGAGACCGCGCACATCGCGGCGATCAAGAAGCTCTACCCGCAGGTGCTGGACTTCACCTCCGCCAACGCGGTGCAGATGCGCCCGGTGGTGATGATGAAGGTGCGCATCATGGAGTTCGACAAGAAGAAACTCGACGAACTCGGCATCAAGTGGGACTCGGTGATCGACGGCCCGGCAGGCGGCCTCACCCACAACTGGATCACCAACCCCTACTTCGGCGTGGTGCGCGAGGGGAGCATCTTCGAAGGCAAGCCCATTTTGCCCGGCACCCAGTCGTTCCTCGGCATCGCCACATCCATCACCTCGCAGATCAACCTGATGATGCAGACCGGCGACGCGTGGGAACTGGCCGCTCCGCAGCTGGCCGCGCGCAGCGGCGGCACGGCGGACTTCCTGGTCGGCGGCGAAGTGCCGATCCCGATCCGCCAGGCCTTCGGCGAGGTCACCGTCGATTACAAGCCGTACGGCATCAAGCTGCACATCGCGCCGGTGGTGAACAGCAGCGGCGACATCGCCACCGATATCCAGACCGAGATCAGCAAGATCGATCCCACCATCAATGTGCTCGGCTACCCGGGCTTCCTCACCCGGCGCGCCGAGACGCAGATGAACGTCCACGTGGGCGACACCATCGTGATCTCCGGACTGGTCGATTCCAACGCGTCGAAGACCTTCGACAAGGTGCCCGGCCTGGGCGACATCCCGGTGCTCGGCGCGCTGTTCCGCTCACGCAACTTCCAGCGCAACCGCACCGACCTGGTGATGTTCATCACGCCGACGATCGTGGAGGCGAGCTCGCCGGAGAATCGTGCCCTGATCGATAAGAGCAACCGGCTGCGCGACGACCTGCGCAAAACCGCCGGCAGCGAAATCGTGGACTGACCCGATGTTCGAAGTACTGATCGAAACCGCCAATCGCGATCCACGCCAGGTGCGTTGCCTCAACACCGCCTGCGGCATCGGTCGCGGCGAAGACAACCTGGTCATGCTGCAGGGCTGGAACATCGCCCGCGAGCACGCCACGCTGAGCGCCCGGCGCAACGGCGTGTTCATCGAGGTGCTGTCGGCGCGCGCGCCGATAGCGGTGAACGGCAACCGTGTGCAGAGCGAGCACGGCCCGCTGCACCGAGACGACCTGGTCACCATCGGCGCCTACCGGCTGCGCGTGCTGGCCGACCCGGTCGAGACCGACGTGCAGGTGCCCACGCAAGCCTCCAACGCCCCGGACGTTGGCCCTACGTCAGCACCTCCCCCGGCTGCCGCACCCGCGCCGGCGAAGGTGCCGTCCACCGTGGTGGCGCCGCCGGACATGCTGGAGTGGCGCACTCGCGTGCACCAGTCGCTGGTGCGTCAGATGGACCTGCGCCGGGTGGACGTGCGCGGCATGAGCGACGAGGAGCTGCGCGAGAAAACCGCCACGCTGATCGAGGAGATCATCGCGCGCGAGTTCGCCGACCTGCCGCGCAGCATCAACCGGCGCCGCCTGGCCAAGGAGGTGCTCGACGAGGCGATCGGCCTGGGCCCGCTGGAAGACCTGCTCGCCGACGACAGCGTGACCGAGGTGATGGTCAACCGCTCAGACGAGATCTACATCGAGCGCGCCGGTCAGATCGAGAAGTCGCCGGTGATCTTCACCAGCGACAAGGCCGTGCTGGCCGCGATCGAACGCATCGTGGCGCCGCTGGGCCGGCGCATCGACGAAAGCTCGCCGATGGTCGATGCGCGCCTGGCCGACGGCTCGCGCGTCAACGCGGTAATTCCGCCGGTAGCGCTGCGCGGCCCGTCGCTCAGCATCCGCAAGTTCGCCAAGCGCAAGCTCAGCGGCGACGACCTGCTCGCCTACGGCTCGATCAACGAAGGCATGCTGGAGTTCATCCGGGTCGCCGTGCGCGAGCGGCGCAACATCGTGGTTACCGGCGGCACCGGCTCGGGCAAGACCACGCTGCTGAACATCCTCTCCAACTTCATCCCCGACGAAGAGCGCATCGTCACCATCGAGGATGCGGCCGAGCTGAAGCTGAACCAGCCGAACCTGGTGTCGATGGAGTCACGCCCGGCCAACCTGGAGGGCAAGGGCCTGATCACCATCCGCGACCTCGTGCGCAACGCGCTGCGCATGCGTCCGGACCGCATCGTGGTGGGCGAATGCCGCGGCGGCGAGGCCCTGGACATGCTGCAGGCGATGAACACCGGCCACGAGGGCTCGCTCACCACCGCGCACGCCAACTCGCCGCGCGATGCGCTGTCGCGTCTGGAAGTGATGGTGATGATGGCCGGCATGGACCTGCCGATGATGGTGGTGCGCGAGCAGATCAGCTCGGCGATCGACCTGATCATCCACCAGCGCCGCTTCCCTTGCGGCTCGCGCAAGATCACCCACATCTGCGAGATCACCGGCATCGAGAGCGGCACCATCCAGACCCAGGACCTGTTCGTGTTCCGCGCCCGCGACCAGGGCGGGCCCGGGGGCAAGGTGCGCGGCCAGTTCGGCGCCACCGGCGCGGTGCCAGAGTTCTACGAGGAACTGGCCGAGCGCGGCGTGCCGGTGGATCTGTCGATCTTCCGCCAGCCGGGCGAGGGCTGAGGCCGATGCTACCGCTCGCGCTCGCGGTATTTCTCTGCGTATCCCTCGCCGGCTTCCTGCTGGCGCGTGCCTCGGTGGTGTTCTGGGGGCGCTATCAGGAGACCTTCACCGAGCAGGCCCGCTTCAACCTCGCCGACCTGTTCCTGTTCATGGACACGCGCGGCCTGTTCCGCCTGAACATCGTGGCGATGGTGCTGGTGCCGGCGCTGCTGTGGCTGGTCACCGGCAACCTGCTTCTGGCGGTGGCGACCCTGGTGCTGATCGTGGTGCTGCCGAAAAAGGTCTACGCGCTGCTGCGTCAGCGCCGCATCGACAAGATCCAGCAGCAGCTGCCCGATGGGCTGATGATGGTGGCCGGCAGCATGCGCGCCGGGCTGGGCTTTACGCCGGCGCTGGAAAGCCTGGCGCGTGACGTGGAACCGCCGCTGGCGCAGGAGTTCGCGCTGGTGCTGCGCGAGCAGCGCATGGGCGTGAAGCTGGACGACGCCCTGCAGCACTTCAACGACCGCGTGCCGGTGCAGGACGTTACGCTGTTCGTCTCGGCGGTGGGCATTTCGCGCGAAGTCGGCGGCAACCTGGCCGAGAGCTTGGCGTCGCTGGCCGAGACGCTGCGTCGCCGTCTGATCATGGAAGGTAAGGTGAAGTCGCTCACCGCGCAGGGCCGCCTGCAGGGCATCGTGATGGCGATGATGCCGGTGGGCCTGATCGGATTCCTCTCGTTCGCCTATCCGGACACCATGCACGCGATGTACCACACGCCGATGGGCTGGGTGGTGATCGGTATCGCCGCGGTCATGGAATACCTCGGCTACCGCATGTGCCGAAAGATCATGAGCATCGACATATGAACCTGCTGCTGGTCATCGTCGCCCTGGCGATGGGTGGCTGCGTCGGCTTCGGCGTGTGGTCGCTGGGCGGCTTGTTGCGCGAGGTGCCGGCCGACGAACGCCACTACCAGGATCCACTGCCGCTGGGCCTGCGCCTGATCTGGCCGCTGGTCAACGCCGCCACCTTCGCGATCGGGCCACGGCTACCGCCGGACAAGCTGGAGAAGGCGCACCGCGAGCTGCAGACCGCCGGGCAGGATTTCGTGCTGACCCCCGAACAGCTCTACGGCCTGCGGGTGGTCGGCGCGGCCATGGTGGCGCTGTTCCTGTGGGCGGTGCTGGGCCTGCTCGGCAGACACGGCGTCATGGCCTACGTGTTCGCCGCGCTGATCGGCGCCATCCTCGGCTGGCTGTACCCGAACCTCTGGCTCGGCGAACGACGCAGCAAGCGGCGGCGCCTGGTGATCAAGGACCTGCCGATCTTCCTGGACTTCATCACCATGGCGGTGGAGGCCGGCCTGAATCTCACCGGCGGCATCGAGCAGGCCACCCTGAAAGGGCCACCCGGCCCGCTGTCGCAGGAATTCAACCGGCTGCTGCGCGACATGCGCTCCGGCCTGCCGCGCGCCGCCGCGCTCAATCGCATGGCCGAGCGCATGGATATGTCGCAGATCTCCAGCTTCACCGGCACGCTGATCCAGGCCGACCGGGTCGGCGCCAGCTTGGGCGATACCCTGCGCGCCCAGGCCGCGCAGCGGCGCGAAGAGCGCTTCCTACGCGCGGAGAAACTCGCGCTGGAGGCGCCGGTGAAGATGATGCTGCCGCTGGTGATGTTCTTCTTCCCTCTGATCTTCCTGATGCTCGGCTACTTCATCTTCCTGCGCATGAAGGAGGAAGGGATCCTGTGAGGACGCGATCGTGAAATCCGGCAGCATCTGGTGCGCGCAGCGCATGATCGTGCCGCAGGCGTGGCGCGCGGACCGCCCATGGAGCCGGCTGCGTGGCCTGCTCGGCCGTGCGCCGCTGCACGCTGGTGCGGCCCAGGCGCTGTGGCTGGTGCCTTGCGCAGGCATCCACACCATCGGCATGCGCTACGCGCTCGACGTGGTGTTCCTCGATCGCGCGGGCAACGTGCTCGCCTGGCACGAGGCCGTGCCGCCCTGGCGGGCGCGGCGATGCGGCGGCGCCCGGCACACGGTGGAACTGGCGGCCGGTTCACTCGTCGGCCTGGGTCTGGAACGAGGGGAGACATGGCAATGGCGCGCCGCCTGATTCGAACCGCTATCGCGACGATCGCGATCTCGCTCGCCGGCTGTGCCGGCCACACCGCCAAGCCGGCTGGTGCAAACGCCCTGGCCGGGCTGGAAACCCATGCTGCGCAGGACTACGCCACCGGGAATTACCCGCAGGCGCAGGCGGCCTACCAACAACTGGTCGAGGCCATTCCGAAGGACCCGCAACTGTGGTTCCGCCTCGGCAATGTGCAGACCCGCATGCAGCAGTTGGACGCAGCGGCAGACGCCTATCTGCATGTGCTGGCGCTGGCGCCACACGACGCCAAGGCCATGCATAACCTGGGCGTGGTCCGACTGCGCCAGGCGGAAGCCGCCTTCGCCCAAAGCGCCGGCAACGCAGGCGAGGCCCAGCCGGCGTTGCGCGTGCGCAGCGCCCGCATGGCGGACGGCATTGCGCGTCTGGCCGAGCCACAGGACACCGCGACGACCACCGAGGCTTCGCCGTGATCACCCCGCGCAAGGCACAGCGTGGACAGGCGGTGATCGAAACCGTGGTGGTGATCGCGGTGTTCGGCGTGTTCCTGCTGGGCCTGTTCCAGATGATCCTGTTCTACCGCGCCAAGAGCCTGGTCGACTACGCTGCGCTGCAGGCTGCGCGCAGCGGTGCCGTGCACGGCGCGCAGTTGAGCGCAATGAAGACTGGTCTCGCGCGCGGCCTGATGCCGCTGTACACACACTCGCCGAGCAACGCCGCCGCCACCGAGGCCTACGCCGAAGCCCTGCTGGCGGCCAACAATCCGCTGACCGCGCGCATCGAGGTGATCAGCCCGACCCGCGCCGCCTTCGCCGACTGGAAGGAGCGCCAGTACGACGGCGTCGACGCCATCCCCAACGACAGCCTGCCCTACCGCTCGAGCGCACCCGGCGGTCGTAGTGGCCTGACCGTGCAGGACGCGAACGTGCTGAAGATCCGCGTCGTCTACGGCTACAAGATGATCGTCCCCGTCGTCGACAAGATCGTGATCGCCGCCGTGCGTCTTTCCGGTGGGCTCAGCGCGCAGGAGCGGCTGATGCTCGAAAGCGGTCGGCTGCCGATCGTCGCTCAGGCGATCGTGCGCATGCAGTCACCGATCCGCGACAGCGGCGCCCTGCCCTGATGGGCGTCTACCCGGCCGTCTGCCGGGGCGGCGCGCACGATGCATGCCACAGGGGCTACCACGCACGCCGACCATCCTCAGCCGCTGCGGCCGCTGTACAGACGGGATTGGCGCCGCACCCGCTGGCGGGCTCAACGCTCCGGGCGGCGCAGGCGGCTTGGTCGACGGTCCGGGCCGTGGCCAGGAACAGGAAGACCGTCACGGTCGCCTCACCACAGCGCATCCATCGCTTTGGCGGTGGCCGAAATACGAGTGGCGCGCTTCGCCAACGCCCTTCGCCCCGCCGACCTACATATGCTCCATCGGCAGCACGCGGCGGCGGGTGCGCTCGCGCAGCGAGCATTCGCGCAGGGTGTCGGCCATCGCCTCCAGGCCGGGAATGCCATAGAGGTTCACTACCGGCATCTCATCGTCGGAGGAGTGCAGGGTGACGTGGCACAACCCGAGCAGGCGCATGCCCAGCGGCTTGAGAATGTCGAAGTGGTCGATGCGGAACAGCTCCACGTTGTCCTGCGCCTTGGAGAACAGGCCGCGCTCCACGCGCACGCGCTGGGTGGTGATGGTGAAGGTGAGGCTCAGGCTGCGCAGCCAGTACACCAGCAGCGCCAGGCCGAGCGTGCATACCACCAGCACGTACTGGCTGAAGGTGTAGATCACCTTTGGATGGCCGGCGAACAGCGTCTGTTCCACGCTTGCCTCATGCGCGCTTTCGTAGGCCTCGATGTCCGTGCCGCAGTAGCGGCATTTGCGTGCTGCCGCCTGGATCAGCTCGGCGCAAGCCGGGCAGCGCTTCATCTCGTCGGTCATGGGTCGGCTCCATCGGCCAGTCATCGGGTGCGGCGATGGTAGCGCCGACGGCGGTCAGTGCGAGTCAGTAGCGCCGCACGCATGCGCCGGCGCGGCACGGCGTGCCCTGCCTGTGAACGCGGCATGCCCGCGCCATGGACCCTGGCTCGACACCGCACCCCACACACTCGCGATCCGGTCCGCCTTCAGGAGCTCCCATGCTTAGTGCCTTCGGTCTCAACTGCACGCTCAAGCGCGGCGATGAGCCCTCATCCACCCAGAAGCTGCTCGACCAGCTGCTGCACGCGCTCGAAGGCTATGGCGTGCAGACGTCCAGCGAGCGCGCGGTCAATCACGACATCCTGCCCGGCGTGAAGACCGACGAGGGCCCAGGCGACGCCTGGCCCGCGCTGCGCAAGCGCATCGACCAGGCGCAGATCCTGGTGCTGGCCACACCGATCTGGATGGGCCAGCCCAGCTCGGTGGTCAAGCGCGTACTCGAGCGTCTCGACGCGGTACTCGGGGAGATCGACGACGACGGCCGCTACCCCACCTTCGGCAAGGTGGCGGTGGTCGGCGTGGTGGGCAACGAGGACGGCGCGCACCACGTCACCGCCGAGCTGTATCAGGCACTCGCGGATGTCGGCTTCACCATTCCCTCGGGCAGCTCCGCCTACTGGGTGGGCGAGGCGATGAGCAGCAAGAACTACGTCGACCTTAAGCAGACGCCCAAGGCCGTGGCCAGCGCCATCCAGACCCTGACCTGCAACGCCGCCCACTTGGCCGGACTGCTGCACGAGCGCCCGTACCCCGCTCCCGGGCCAGCGCGGAAATAGCCCCGGCGCACATGGCTTCCGGGGGATGCGTGGGCGCGTGCAGCAACCTACCATCGGACGCTCATGCGCCCGTGCGCGACGCCCCTGGAGCCGGCATGATCTTCCCTCGCACCGTCCTTCTAGCCGCATGCCTGGCGAGCGCCTCGCTCCCCGCTGCGGCCGCCTGCGGAAACACCAGCGCGACATCCAGCCCGGCCGAGGTGGTGCAGGCCCAGGTGGATGCCTACAACGCGCACG
Source organism: Dyella sp. (assembly GCF_051962475.1). Lineage (GTDB taxonomy): Bacteria > Pseudomonadota > Gammaproteobacteria > Xanthomonadales > Rhodanobacteraceae > Dyella_A. The sequence continues at coordinate 79,657 of NZ_JBQCCF010000020.1, read as the reverse complement.
ACCTGGCGGCGTTCACCGCCTGCTACGCCGACGATGCCCGCGTCATCGACCTCAGCGGCAAGCGCCCCGAGCGCAAGGGTCAGGTCGCACTCAAGCAGGCGTTCACGTTTCTCGGCCAAGTGCCCAAGGGTTTCGGCGTCGACATCCTCAAGCGCGTGGTCAACGGCCCGGTGGTCATCGACCTCGAACACGTGCGCGGGCTGCCGCCCGGCAAACACGCGCCCGACTCGCTCGCCGTGTACGAAGTGCGCGACGGCAAGATCGCCACGCTGTGGTTCCCGCCGCCGACCTGAGCTCCATCATCCGCTGGGTCGGTCTTCCGAACGCCACGCTTTCGTCCGCCGGCTGCCGCAGGTCTATCCTGCCCCCGCCCATGGTTTCTTCGACGCGTGACCCGGAGCACCAATCATGACGAACGCGGCAACAGCATCTCCGTCGGCACCAGCAACCTCGCGCACGAGGCAGCACGCGCTGCTCGTCGGCGTCGTCATCGTGACCGCCCTGCTGTTGGCCATCGTGATCGCCGTCCTGGCGGTGGGCGGTCGCCCCGACCCGGCCGCGCTGCGCGCGGCGGCCATCACGCTCGATGGCTCCTGGCAATTCCACATCGGCGACGACCCGGGCTGGGCCGCGCTTGGCATCGACGAGCGCGGTTGGGAGACGCTCGACCTCACCGCTCCGCCCGGCAGTCACGATGGCGATGTGGGGCTGCCCGGCTATGTCGGTGGATGGATGGCGCACGGCCATCCCGGTTACCAGGGCTATGCGTGGTATCGGCGCACCGTGGACGTACCCGCCGGCGATCGCGCATGGGAGGTGCTTGGCCCTACCGCCCTGGATGACGGCTACGAGCTCTACTGGAACGGCGTTCGGCTGGGCGGTTCGGGCCGGCTCGGCACGGCGCCGCGTGTCGTCGGCGTCCGCCCGTTGCGCTACGCGTTGCCCGCCGATGCAGCCGGCCACCGCGGCGTGCTCGCCATCCGCGCGTACATGCAACCGGGCATCCCGGCCGGCGCCGACGGTGGCGGCATGCATATTGCGCCGATCCTCGCGCCGCGTCCGGTGGGAGACGCGCTGTATCGCGTGCAATGGTGGCGCACCGTCGCCGGCTACATCGTGGATCTGGTCGAGCCGCTGGCCATGTTCGCGCTTGCCGGCCTGGCGCTCGCCTGGCGTCGGCGCAGCGGCCATCCGGGCTTCCTCGGCATCGTCGCCGTCGCGCTGGTGCTCTCGGCGCTGAAGCGCCTGGAAAACGCGACTTACGCCTGGACCGATCTGCTCAGCCTGCCCGCCTACGTGGGGTGGATGAACATCGTGCTGGCGCCGCTGGGCTTCAGCGCGTGGGCCATCGCGTGGAACCGCTGGTGCCCGCGCCCCTGGCGCTGGCTCGACGCCACCGCCGTGGCCCTGGCGGCAGCCGGCATCGCCGGGGGCGCGATGCAAATAGCCGTGCTCACCCGCATCGATCGACTGGGCGTACTGGCCCTGCTCGCCGTGATCGCCGCGCGCATCGCGCGCGAAGCGACGATGCGCGTCCTCGCGCTCGCCACGCTCGCCTGGGTCGTCGTGGCGCAATTCCCTGACGAACTGAGCGAACTGGGCATCACCGGCATCTGGTTTCCGCTCGGCATCGGCGTATCGCGCACCCAGTACGCCTACGCCGTCGCGATTCCGCTGCTGGCGGTGCTGATCGTGCGCACGATGGCGCCACAGGCCACCACGCGCCTGCCCGAGCTCGAGCGCGAATAATGCGGACGATGGTGGTCAGTCCTCGGCAATCGCCTCCGCACGACGCCACCATTCGAACAGCAACAGCGCCATCACCATGATCAGGGCATAGGCCATCAGGCCGAAGCGTTCCACCGCTGCGGCGTACCCCGGATCAACCGACGCCACCCAATAACCGCCGCCCTTGTTGCCACGCATCCAATCGCCGATGTTCCATGCCGCGTGCAGTCCCAACGGCAGAGCCAACCCGCGACTGCTCAGCGCAGCGGCGCCAAACACCAAGGCTCCCAACCCCGCACCCACGATGGCGTTGCTCCAATTGTTGCCTGCGAGCCGATGCTCCACCACGAAAAGACCCGCCATGATGATCTGCGCCATCCACGGCCCGCCTGCCGCGGCGAGCGCGCGCAGTGGATAGCCACGAAAAGCGAGCTCCTCACGCCAGGCCAGCGCCACGTACCCAACCATCGTGAGAAGTGCCTGCCACGGCGACGGCGGCGTCGGAGCCCTCATCCAATGCACGTGCCCATAAGCGGCTACCAGTGCCATGTGCACTGCGAGCAGAACCAGTCCCGCTACCAACCCCAGCAAAAACCGCAGAGGCGTGAAACGATCTGGCGCCAGTCCAACAGCCGCGGGAGACTTGGTCTCTTGGCGCAAGAAAGCCAGGCTCAATAAAAGCGTGCACAGGCTCGCCATCGCGCCAGTCGACAACCCGGCAGGGGAAGCGCCCAGCCTATGCGCGGCCGCGCCGGCAGCGATCAGAACACCGACCGACAGGGCCCAGAACAGTCCCACCCGCACCAGCGCACCGATGAGGCGGGGCGGCTGGAGGTGAAGTGAATCGGTCATGGGCGACGTCCAGATAAACCCCGCTCGACTCTGCGCGTTCCCCGCTGTCGGAACGAGTGCCGCAGGTCACGCGTCCCTGGGCTATGCCGAGCTGAGCGGTGCCGATACGCGCGCCGAAGCCGCCTGCCAGCATCGATAGAGTGAGCTACCGCAAGAACGATCAAACGCGCCGGCGAGGCTGCGGTTACCCTGCGCCGATCACCCCCCTTTGCCGGATCGTCGCGATGGCCGCTGCCGAAAAAGCGCTCTGGTTCATCGAGAGCCACTACAACGAGGAGCTGTCGCTGGCGCGCATCGCCGAGGTGGCCGGCGTGTCGCCGTTCCACCTCGCGCGGCTGTTCCAGGCGATGACCGGCTACTCGGTGGTTCGCTATCTGCGCGCGCGACGGATGACCGAGGCTGCCCGGCGATTGGCGGGCGGCGCGCGCGACATCCTGGAGGTCGCGCTGAGCAGCGGTTACGGCTCGCACGAGGCGTTCACGCGGGCGTTCGGCGAACAGTTCGGCGTAAGTCCGATGAGCGTGCGTGAGCGCGGTTCCGTCGACGACCTGGCGTTAGTCGAGCCCTGGCGCACAGCCGACGGCGTTGCGGTGGCGCTGGAGGAGCCGCGCCTGGTGCATGACGGCGCGCGCCTGATTGCCGGGCTCGGTTGCCGCTACACGCCGGATACCACGCAAGGCATTCCCGCGCAGTGGCAGCAGCTGTTCTCGAACCACTCGACGGCGCTGCCGATGCAGAACACCGCCTTCGGCGTGTGCTGCAACAGCGACGACGAGGGCAGCTTCGAGTACATCGCCGGCGTGGAGGTGCCCGCCTTTGCCGGCCTCGACCCCGCACTCAGCACCCTGCGATTGCCGGCGCGCGAGTACGTGGTAGCCACCCACCGCGGCCACATCTCGGCGATCCGCCGCACCTGGCAGGCCTTCGTCGGCGAGTGGCTACCGCGCTCGGGACTGACGGTGGCCGACGCGCCGGACTTCGAGAAATACGGTGCCGACTTCGACGACGTCACCGGCACCGGCGAGGTCGAGATCTGGCTGCCGCTGCAGCGCTGATCCAGCCCATTCCATCTTTATCGACGAGACTCGCATGATTCCCCGCTCCCTCCTGATCGCCCTGACCGCCGCATCGCTGATCGTCGGCGCTGGCGCCCACGCCGGCACCGTGGGCGAGACCCATCGCACCGCACACACGCCAAGTGCGGCTCTGCGCGATGCGCAGCACAGCGACACATTGCGCGTCACCGTGTGGTATCCCGCGGCCGCGGGCCCGACCGAAACGCCGCTGCAGATCGGCCCGCCAGGGAAGGCCCAGTTCGATGCGGGCAGCGCCGCGGCGGAAGCGCCGTTCGCGCCGGGGCGGCACCCGGTGATCCTGTTCTCGCATGGCTTCGGCGGCAGCGCGCGGATGATGGCGTGGTTCGGCACCGCGCTGGCACGCGCAGGCAATGTGGTGGTTGCGGTCGATCATCCGGGCACCAATGGCCGCGATCCGATCACCATGGCCGGCAGTCTGCTGGTGTGGGACCGTGCGGTGGACCTGCGCGTGGCGCTCGATACCGCGAAAGCCGACCCCCGCATCGGCCCGCATCTGGACACGCGGCGGCTGGGCGTAGCGGGCTTCTCGATGGGCGGGTTCGCCGCCCTGCTGAGCGCCGGGGCGCGCGTGGATATCGAGCACATCATCGCGTTCTGCCAGTCGTCAGCGGCCGACGCGACCTGTGCGGCGCAGGCCGAGGCGCCGGATCAGACCATGGCTGCCCGCGAGCAGGCGCTGAAGACGCCGGCGATGGCGGCACTGGCCAAGCATGCGGGAGATGACTATGCGATCCCCGGCGTGCGCGCGGTGTTCCTGATGGCACCCGGTGGCATCGAGGCGCTGGCCCCGGCCAGCCTGCACGCGCTTACCACGCCGGTGCACGTCCTGTTTGGCGACGCCGACACCGTGGCGCCACCGGCCAGCAACGGCCAGCTCGCCGCCGACTCGCTGCCGCATGCAGCGTTGCGCATCCTGCATGGCGTGGGCCACTACGATTTTCTCGCCCGCTGTACCGCGCTGGGGCGTCAGCGCGAGCCGCTATGCCAGCACATGGAGGTGCCTCAGCCGCATACGCACGCCAGCGCCATCGCCGACGCCGAGGCGTTCTTCGCTCAGCAACTGTGAACCGGACCTTCGAACTCAGCGGCTGTCGCCCTTCGGAAAGCGCACGCGCTCGGGCTGCGCGTTGAGCTGCTCCAGCATCACTCGCATCAGCCGGGTCTTTACGCTGCCGGCGCGTTTGGGGTCCACCACGTAGCGCACCTTCGCGTCGATCCAGGTGTTGGCGTTGACGCGAAACAGCACCGCCGGATGCTCCTTCACCTCCACCTCGTCCACCGGGGTGCTGGCGAGGATCTCGCGGAAGGTGCGCACGCGTTCGATCATCGCCTCGCCCAGCTCCTGCCCGGCCGCCCGCTGCATCACCTCGCTTACGAACGCGAGGTCGCTGTCATACGCCACCTGGAAGGAAATCTCGTCCCAGATGTAAGGGAACATGTCCCACGAGAAGTTGTAGATGGTGCTGGTGAGCACGTTGGCGTTGGGGAACTTGATCAGGCGTCCGTTCGGGTGGCTGCTGGATACGAACGGGCCGCCCACCTCCCACAGCGTGGTGTCCAGGTAGGTCACCTCGATCACGTCGCCGGTGGCATCGCCGATGCTGATGCGATCGCCCACACGATAGGGCTGGCGCGCGAGGATGTAGATCCAGCCGATGAAGCTGGTGATCGGCGTCTGCAGCGCGAACCCAAGCACCAGCGAGATCAGGCCCAGCGACGCCACCGCGGCATACCAGTTGGCGAACAGCACCGAGACCACGATGAGCGCGATCACCACGAACACCACCAGGCCGACGATGCGCTGGAGGTTGTAGCGCGTTACCGCGTTGTCGACCGTGTCGATCGCTTTGGCGCGCACCGCGCGCGCCAGCGCCAGGGTCAGCATGATGGCCATCGCGCCCGCCACCACCCGCCGCAGCAAGGGCAACAGGCGCGGCGGCAGCGACAACAGATCCCAACGCAGCACGTAATAGAGCACCGCCAGCCCCAGCAGCACGGCCACGTAGGCCGCGATCAACCACGCATGGCGATCACCTGCGGCGGGGGCTGGCGGGCGGGTGTCGCTCATGAGGGCGCTCCGGACACGATCGGCACACGCTGCCACGGCCAGCGTGTGAAGCGCGTCGAGAAGCGCCGGCTCACGCGATGACGATTGATCGGCTACCCGATCTCGTCGCTGCGCACCCGCTGGCGCACTCGCTGGCCCGGGCCGTCATCCCGGTAGCGGCAGGCACTCCATGATTTCCACCGCCTCGCCCGGAAAGATCGTGAAGTGCGGATGCCCTTCGAACATCGCCGCAGCGGCCTGATGTGACTCGGCCTGCACGACGGTGAAAGCGGCCATCGCGTTGTGGATGCTTTCGACACCGCGCGCGTCCACGCGCAAGGTGCTGCCCAGCGGGGCGCCCGTATCGACGATCGCGCTGCGATGCGCAGCGACCCACTGGCCCCACGCTTTCACGCCTTGCTGCTGTCGTGCCTGTCGCTCGGTTTCATTCAGGCCATCCCAACCGCTCGCTTCGCGCGCGGCCGGCGAACCGGTGTACACCGCCAGAAAATGCTTCATCGCTCATCCTCGAGGTGGGGCCGCCCCGGCAAGCCGGAGTCGGCGGTGGAGTCAGGCCAGCGCCGGTGTCGGCGTGGCGGCGTGCTTCGAGGGCCATGGATCGGCCCAGGCGGGAATCGTCATCAGCCGATCGAGCCAGCGCGCGATGTTCGGGTAGTGGGCAAATGGCATCTCTGCATCGCACCATTCGCAGGCCATCGATGCCATGTGGAAGTCGGCGATGGTCAGCCGGTGGCAGGCGACGTACTCGTGCGAGGCGAGGTGGGTGTCGAGAATCGCGGCCAGCCGGTGCAGTTCCGGCAAGGCGGCGGCGAGTGCGGCGTGATCGGTGTCTCCCAGGTGGAAGGCCGGCTTGATCACGTGCTCGAAGTAGAACGGTGCGACCGCGGACGACCACTGGCTGTTGCTCCACGATAGCCAGCGCAGCACCTCGACCTGCTCGGCCGGCTGCTGCGCCGGCCACATGTCCGAAACGGCCTTGTTGCACAGATAGGCCATGATCGCCGACGACTCCCACAACGTGACCTCGCCATCGATCAGGGTGGGCGCCTTGCCGTTGGGATTGAGCGCGAGGTACGACGGCGTCTTCAGGCCGCCGGCCTTGATATCGACCTCGATGTACTCGGCATCGATGCCCAGGTGCTTGACCAGCGCCAGCACGCGGCGCGGCGCCTGCGCCTTGATCCAGTAGATCTGCATGGGTGTCTCCGATGGGCGGGATTACCGGTGGCCCAGCTTACGCGGCGGCAGAATATGTTAAAGAACATAATTTGCCGGCCTGCTATACCTCGCCACCGGAGGTCCAAGCCCATGCCCTACAGCCCCGAACACGCCGTGCAGACGCGCGGGCGCATCGTCGAATCGGCGCGCCGCCTGTTCAATCGACACGGCTTCGAGCAGGTCACCATAGATCAGATCATGGCCGCGGCCGGGCTCACCCGCGGCGCGTTCTACCATCACTTCCAGAGCAAGAACGAGCTGTACGCCGCCGCCGTGGCCAGCTTCATCACTTGCAATCCGTTCGCCGTCCAGACCGCCGAAGCCGCCGAGCAGCTCCGTGACCCGCGACGGCTCGCGCGCATGCTGGTGGAGCTCTACCTGAGCGACGAGGTGCTGGAGAACATCGACCTGCACTGCCCGCTCTATGCCCTGCCCGCCGACGTGGCGCGTGCGGGGCTGGAGCCGCAGGAGGCCTACACCGACCTCATCCGCGGCATGGGCCACATCTACCGCAGCGCGCTCAAGGGCGTGCGCGACGCCAGCCGCCGCGCCGAGACGATGGTGGCCCTGTGCGTAGGCGGCATGGTACTGGCGCGCACCACCAACGATCCGGGTCTGCGCAAATCGCTGCGGGCCTCGGCACGGCATCAAGCGTTGGCGTTGTTGAAGGTGGATTAGCGGCCAAGTACCAAGGGCCGGCGCCCATCGGACCTCCGAGCCCCCTGGGTACTTCGTCCCACCACGAGAAAGCACTCAGGCTGGTGATGCGTCAGACCAAGCGCAGGACGGGGCGCCCACTTTGATGAAAGCGAAGCGCCGCGGTGTCGCCCCTCAGTAACAACTGAAGTGGCGAGCGACACCGGCGTGCCGCTCCAGTCTGAACCGATTCACAAGCTCCAGCTGCACATCGTAGCGATGTCGCCAAGATCCAGGTTGCCCTGCTGGGATTGGCGGACGTGCCTCCCCTGCCAGTCGGCACCCACCAGTGGAAGCAGAAATCTGTCCCCGGACATGCCAGCCTACGCGATGCGGCGCCAGCATCGACAGGGTTCCGCCCGCGTATATCGACTCGGGCAGGGCAAAACCCGACATGCGGCCGCTTGGCGATTTAGTCCTGTGTCTGTTGACGGGAGAGCTTTCTAGCGCTATCACACTCAAGTCGTAGGCGCAAAGCCGTCATCCGGCTGCAGGCAAGCCAAATCAATCATAGGGAGGGACTAACCATGCGACACGGTCGATATGTCATTGCCTTGCTGGCTGTCTGCAGCAGTTTCAGCTTGTATGCCCAGTCGAACGGACAGACGGGGCAGTGGAGTCCGGCAGCGCAGCAGCAGGCTGCCTGGAACGCCGAGCAACAGAACAGCAAGGCCTGGCAGGATTCCATCGATCGCGATAACCGGCGGATGATCCAGAATCTGCCCAAGATTCGCGAGCATCTGGCTGAAAGCTGGCAACAGTTCGGCCTGAAGCCGGACGCAGCCAAGGCTATCGCCTCCACCTATGTCATTCAGCGCAAAGCGAGCGCGCCCACGAGTATCAAGGGCAAGACCGATGGCGAAGTCGCCACGATGATGCAGCAGGCGCTGACCAGCAAGCAGTACCTGTTGGCAAACCAGTTGCTGATACAGTACGAGCGTCGCCGCCTCCACCTTCCGGAGTCCTCGAACTGAGCATTGGCTGCTGCGGCCTCAAAAACGGCTGTCTGCATAGACCCAGGACAGGGGCCAAGTCGACCGACTCGGCCCCTTTTTCGTTCCTGTCGCCTACCTGCGCCATGCACGCACGCCACGCACGCCGTCCAGGAATACACGGCGGAGGTGTCAGCTCTTGAGCTTGTACCCCGTGCGGAAGATCCAGCCGATGGCGACCAGGCAGGCAATGAGGAAGCCGGCGATCGCCACCAGGCTGATGCCCACGCTGACGTCGGCCAGGTCGTAGAAGCTCCAGCGGAAGCCGCTCACCAGGTACACCACCGGGTTGAGCAACGTGATCTTCTGCCACAGCGGCGGCAGCATGTGGATGGAGTAGAAGCTGCCGCCGAGAAAGGTCAGCGGCGTGATCACCAGCAGCGGGATCACCTGCAGCTTCTCAAAGTTGTCCGCCCAGATGCCGATGATGAAGCCGAACAGGCTGAAGGTGATCGCGGTGAGCAGCAGGAAGCTCACCATCAGCAGCGGGTGGGCGATGTGGTAGTCCACGAACAATCGCGCCGTGGCCAGGATGATCAACCCGACGATCACCGACTTGGTTGCCGCCGCCCCCACATAGCCGCAGACAATCTCCACGAACGAGATCGGCGCGGAATGGATCTCGTAGATGGTGCCGGTGAACTTGGGAAAGTAGATGCCGAACGAGGCGTTGGACACGCTCTGCATCAGCAGCGAGAGCATGATCAGCCCGGGGATGATGAAGGCGCCGTAGCTCACCCCTTCCACCGAGGTGATGCGCGAGCCGATGGCCGAGCCGAACACCACGAAGTACAGCGAGGTGGAAAGCACCGGCGAGGCGATCGACTGCATCAGCGTGCGGCGGGTGCGAGCCATTTCGAAACGGTAGATGGCGCGGATCGCGTGCCAGTTCATCAGCGGCTCCTCACCAGGTCGACGAAGATTTCTTCCAGCGTGTTCTGCTTGGTGCTCAGGTCGCGGAAGCGGATACCGGCAGCGGCGAGCTCGCCGAGCAGCGTGGTGATGCCGGTGCGTTCGGCCTGGGTATCGTACGTGTAGGTGAGCTCGGTGCCGTCGGCGGACAGCGCCAGCTGGTAATCGGCCAGCGCGACAGGAATGGCCGCCAACGGCTGGTGCAACTGCAGCGTCAGCGCCTTCTTGCCCAGCTTGTGCATCAGCGTGGCGGTTTCCTCCACCAGGATCAGCTCACCCTTGCTGATCACGCCCACACGATCAGCCATCTCCTCGGCCTCCTCGATGTAGTGCGTGGTGAGGATGATGGTGACGCCGTTGTCACGAAGGCGCCGCACCAGATTCCACATGTCGCGGCGCAGCTCCACATCGACGCCCGCGGTGGGTTCATCCAGAAACAGCACGCGCGGTTCGTGCGACAACGCCTTGGCGATCATCACGCGCCGCTTCATGCCACCGGAGAGGGTGAGGATCTTGTTGTTGCGCTTGTCCCACAGCGACAGATCCTTCAGCACCTGCTCGATGTGCTCAGGCTTGGGCGGCAGACCGAACAGCCCACGGCTGAAGCTCACCGTATTCCACACCGTCTCGAACGCGTCGGTGGTGAGCTCCTGCGGCACCAGGCCGATGCGCGCGCGCGTGGCGCGAAAGTCGCGCACCACGTCGTGGCCGTCTACGGAGATCGAACCGCTGCCGGGATTGACGATGCCGCAGATGATGCTGATCAGCGTGGTCTTGCCCGCGCCGTTGGGGCCGAGCAGGGCGAAGATCTCGCCGCGGCGGATGGTCAGGTCGATTGGCTTGAGCGCCCGGAAACCCGAGGCGTAGGTCTTGTCCAGGCCCTTGACCACGATGATGGGATCGGCAAGCGCAGACGTGTCGTGCTGCGGACGGTTCATCGGCAGATACCCCGCCGAGTTGCGCAGTGCATGCTCATGGCGTTCCTGATGGGAAGGGGAGCGGCAGCGGCCATGGCGAGGCCGCAGCAGCGGGCATCCTAACGCGATGGCCGCGGTGATGCAGTCGGAACTGGCGGCGTCCAGCGCTCAATGTCAGCGATGACTACGAACGAAGGCAGCGCAATACCGACCTGTCTTCTGAACATCGCGTTTCAGCAGGCCAATGATAAAGAGGCAGGCTCACCCCAGATTTTCGGGAACTGAGCCTGCCCTCGACTTTTGGGCCACCCGTCACCCATCAGTAGCCAGCGGCGAGTCCAGCGGGGCGGCGAGGGTCGTTGGCGCCTTCCAGCAAGCCGGTCTTCGGATTGAGCAGGATCGCCTCGACGGCGCCACCGCTGAACGGCTTGAACTGGTAGCCCATGGCTTCCAGCGCCCGCTGTGACTCGGGCGTGAGCAGGCCCTGGCCGGCGTACACGACATCTGGATACCACTGGTGGTGCACGCGCGGCGCGTTGACCGCCTGCTGCATGTTCATGCCGAAGTCGACCACGTTGAGCATGCTCTCCAGCGTGGACGAGATGATGGTGGCGCTGCCGGGACTGCCCGTGAGCATGAACGGCTTGCCGTCGTGCAGCACGATGGTCGGCGTCATCGAGCTCAGGGGGCGCTTGCCCGGCTCGACCTGATTGATCACCCCCTGCACCAAGCCGGCGCCGTTGGCCACGCCCGGCTTGCCGGTGAAGTCATCCATCTCGTCGTTGAGGAAGAAGCCGGTGTCGCCGGCAATCTGCTTGTTACCGAACAGGTAGTTGACGGTATAGGTGACGGCCACGGCGTTGCCGTCCTTGTCGACCACGGAATAGTGCGTGGTGTGATTGCCTTCGGGTGCACCGAGGCTGCCTTTGACCTCGGAAGACGGCGTAGCCTTGTCCGGCTTGATCGTGGCGCGAAGCTTCGCTGCGTGTGCGTCCGAGAGCAGCGTGTCGATCGGGTTGTGCACGAAGGCCGGATCGCCGAGGTACGTGTTTCGGTCGGCGAAGGCGCGACGCTCGGCCTCCACCAGATAGTGCACGCTGTTGACCGAGCCATAACCCCACTTGGCGAGCGGGTAAGGCTTGATGATTTGCAGGATCAGGCACAGCGTGGTGCCGCCCGAGCTCGGGGGCGGCGCCGACACCACGGTGTAACCGCGGTACTCACACTGGATCGGCTTTTCCCACTGCGCGGTGTAGTCGGCAAAGTCGCGCAGCGACAGGATGCCGCCATTCGCATCGCTGGCCTTGACCACGGACTGGGAGATCGGCCCCTGGTAGAACGCCTTGGTCCCGCCGTGGGCGATCTGTTCCAGTGTGCGCGCCAGGTCTTTCTGCACCAGCCGCTCGCCTACCTTGAAGGGCTTGCCGTGGTTGAGGAAGATTGCCGCCACGTTGGCGTGCTTCGCGAACTCGTCGGTGCTGGTGTCGAGGCTATCGATGTCGCCCTGCTGGAGCACGTAGCCGTCGCGGGCCAGCTTGATCGCCGGCGCCATCACCTGCGCCAGAGACATCGTGCCGTAGGCTTTCAGCGCGGTGGCAAACCCCATCACCGTGCCGGGCACGCCTACGCCGAGATAGCTGTCGGTGCTGCGCCCCTGAACGACATTGCCGTCGGTATCCTGGAACATGGTGGGTGTGGCCTTCTCCGGGGCCTTTTCGCGGAAATCCAGAAACAGGTTGCGACCGTCCTTGAGGTGGAGAGTCATGAACCCGCCGCCGCCGATGTTGCCGCAGCACGGGTGCACCACGGCCTCGGCGAAACCGACCGCCACGGCGGCGTCCACCGCATTGCCGCCGCGCTTGAGAATATCCACGCCCACCATCGTGGCCAGGTGCTGCGCACTGACGACCATCGCATGCCTGGCGGTCACCGGCCTGGCGCTTTGCAGTGCCTCGCGCGTGCTGATGGGTTCTCGGCCGGTCTCGTCGGGATTGATGTTCTGGGCACCGGCCTGGGCGCTGAACGCGGCGAGCATCGCTACGCCGCAAGCACGGCCGCTCCATCGCCTCGCCAAATGGAGCGCACCAGCGCGGTCGGTTGGCGTAACGTCGGATTGCGCTGTGCTGGGACTGGGCATGTGCGTTCTCGATAGGGATCGAACCCAGCATAGCGTTGCTTGCGCGCATCGCGCAGGTCGTATCGCGGCCAACGCCGAGTTCGCAGTTTCAGCAGGGGTGCGTGGGAGCGGCAGGTCCGTCTATCGACGAACCCGGGAGCTGCGCATAGGTGAGAAACGGTGCCCCGCCCTTGTGCTCACACCAGGGTCTCCTTCAGGGGCACGCACTTCGCGCCATGGGAGGGCAGCGAAATGCGATCTCGGTTCTTACCCCAGCTCCACGGACGCCCGGAAACGTGCTGTGATGTTGGGGATGCATCGGACCGCGGCGAGCACGCGGGCGTCGTCCCCGTGAATGCATCGACGGATCATAAGGAGATGTCCCATGAGCACTGCTTCACCCCAAAGCCTGCCGATGTACTTCCCGCCCACCTTCATCCTTAGCGAGGCGGCCATCTGCGCCTCTCAGGTGTTGACGGCTTACGACCAGTACAACCAGTGGCTGGCGCAGAACTCGCCTTCGCAACAGGATTTCAACTGGACCCCCAACGGGCTTGGCTTCAGCTACAGCGCGCCGCTGTGGGCCACCGTGACGATTACAGTACTCGGGCATACGTTCGATTATCCCGAGCCATTTGGCTTCGTCTCTTGGGACGATACCGGCAATGCATTTGTGGTGTTCCGCGGCACCATGAGCAAGGCGGACGCAGTAATCGACGCCGAGGTGGAACAAACCCCATACGCGCTGGCCGCGGGCTTCGGCAATGTGCAGGTCGGGTGGAACAACGTCTACGCCAGCGCCAGCGCGGCGCTGCTCGCCCAGCTGGCCTCCATTGGCGCGGTCAGCCGCCTGTTCTTCACCGGTCACAGCATGGGCTCGGCTCTCTCCACGCTGGCAGTGCCCGACGTGGCTGCCAACTCGTCGATCCCGCCGGGTAGCGGCCGCAGCTACGTGCACTACAACTTCGCCAGCCCGCGCGTGGGCGATGTCGCGTTCGCCCAGGCCATGAATGGCGGCGCCGTGCCAAGCTTTCGCGTAGTGAATACCGAAGATCTGGTGCCCGACGTGCCACCTCCATTGATCGGCTCCACCGTCTACCAGCACATCGGCACGCCCGTGGACTTCACCGCCGAGTACCTCACCACCGACGGCAACCACAGCATGGCTGACTGCTACTGGTACGCGATCAACCACGTCACTCAGCCGCAAGGCCCGGTGTCGGCAGCATCTTTCGCACAGCCCGCACGTTCCGACGGTAAGGTCGCCAGTTTCAAGCCAGCCAGCTGACAAATAGCCTGACGCGGCGATACGCCGTATTCGCCCCGGATCTCGTCTGCCTCGATCCGGGGCGATTCCGGGGAAGTTCCGACCAAGCTGCGCAGGCTTCGTGGTGCAAGCCCGCCAGGCACATCGCGATCATGCGTTCGATCGCGGGAATGCGTCACGCCCGTGGGCCACTTTGCCTGGACCTCCGAGGAATGGTGCAAAGCCATTGCGCAGGCCGATACGGCAGCGGCCCGGGCCGCCCGCCCCCTTCGACAAGCGGAGTTCTGCAGAACGGCCGGCGACGATCATCGCCACCGGCCACCCCATCAGGGTTCCAAGGCCTTCTGGACGCCCAGCTGGATGCTTTGATTGTCGCGACTCGTGTTGTCGATCTGTGCCTGGTACTCGGCACGCAGCGACCAGCCCTTGTAGGTCTGCAGTGTGAAGCCGGCGCCCAGGATGGTGTGGTTGCGCGACTGACGGCTGAGCGTGGCCTGGTAGAGCGGTCCGGTCAGCAAGTCGGCGTAGCGCATGGTTGCCACGCTGGCACCCTGCATGTCGTGCCCGAACTCTGCACGCAGTTGAGGCGTCCACATACCGTAGTCGCGCTTGACCGACCATTGCGCCAGCAGGCCCAGATTGGCGGTACTCGTCTTGACCGTTTGCCCCTCGTAGCGCAGCGCGAATACCGCATCGCCCGTTTCGGTGTAGCCGTCGAGCGCCGCGCGAGCCACGTCGAGTCGCCCGTAGGGCGTCAGCATCATGTCCTTCGCCTGATGCTGATAGCCGACCGAGAGCGAAGCGAACCACTGCTTTCCATCGCGACTGCCGTGGACCGTGTTGCCGTTGTCGGTGACGAATCGACGGGCGTCGAACTGTAGCCACTGATAGCCAGCAAGGGCGTCGAAGTAGATCGCCTCGCCTGGCTGATAGCTGCCGTAAACCGCGACGTTGTAGCTATCCACGGCACTGCGACTGCCGTGCTGGCCAATGTCAGACACATCATGGCCGTAACCCGCGCCCACGCCCAACGTCAGGGCCTGCGACACCTGCTTGTCCGCACCCAGGCTCAGGCCCGAGGTGGTGAAGTCGATGCCGTTGTCGCTCGCGCCCGGCTGAAGCTTGCCAAAGTTGACCGCACCGCCGGCCCAGAACGACACACCGCCCGGAGCCGCGTTACCGCTGACGCTCGGGTTGGTCATGGCGCCATCCGTGGGCATCAGGAACGGATCACCCGCCGAGCCCATGCCTTGCCGGCCATCGATCGTCAGTGGCTGGCGGCGCAGGCTGCTGGCCGAATTCATGGTGATGCCGTTGGAGAATCCGCCACGACTGCCACCGTTGTGCAGGCTCTCCAGGCGGCGCTGGAAGTTGTTGATCTGGCCCATCGCCATTCGGTGCGTCGCTTCGGCTTGGGCATCGAGCACGCCGGTCACTTCGGGATCCTTCGATGGGTCGCGGCGCAACTCGACGGTGATGTCCACCGTGCCTGGCTCGGAGGTGGCGAACGCATTACTCAGCGTGTAGGTGACCTTGGCGACCCCGCCGAATGTCGCCGCGGGGGTGAAGGCCAGTGTGTAGCCGCCGTTGGACGAACGGACCGTGGCCGTGCCCGCGTTCGCCGGCATGATGGACACCACATTGGCAGCGGTGAACGGCCCCCCGCGAGCCGCCGTGGTGAGGTCCACCTGCACCGTGACGCCGGCAATCGTCTTCGCGGTCAGCGCGGGCGCAACTGGGCGCGGATTCACCGCCAGCGTAACGTGCGCCGGCTGCGAGGTGCCGAAAGCGTTGCTCAGCGTGTAGTCCAGGCCGAACGTACCGGAGGCATTCGGATCCGCGGTGTAGACGATGTCGGTACCTTGAACCACCGCCGTTCCCGAGGTGGGTGCGGAGGTGATGGCTGCACCGGTGAAGGGACCGTTGGTCGCGCCCGCCGCCGCATGGATGGTGACGGACTTGCCGGCCAGGACCTTGGCAGTCTGCGCAGCCGCCACCGGCACCGCACCCGGAACCACGGTGATCGATACCGTCGCGGCGCCTGAGGTGCCGCCGGGCCCTGTCGCCGTGTATTTCAGCGTGTCGCTGCCGAAGTAGTTGGCCGCCGGGCTGTACACCACATCGAGCCCACTGACGGTGGCGGTACCGTGCGTCGGTTGCTGCGTGATGGAGATGCTGGTGATCGGGCCACTGTCGTTTGCGGTCACGGCAACCGTGACATGACCATTCGAGTTGACGCTGGCAGCGTCATCCACGGCAACCGGCACTGGCTGGTTGATGCCGAGCGTGTAGGCCTGCGAGCCCTGGAAGCCGTGCTGATCGGTTGCCGTCACCGTGATGTTGAAGCTGCCCGCGGCGGTCGGCGTGCCGGAGAGCGTACCGGCCGCGCTGAGCGTCAGGCCTGCCGGCAGTGCGCCTGTCGTCACCGCAAAGGTGTAGGGCGCCACGCCGCCGCTGGCCGAAAGCGTCTGCGCATAGGCTTGGGCGACCTGGCCACCCGGCAGCGTGGCCGGTGCCAGCGCGATCGTCGGGGCGGCGACTGTCAGCTGGTAGGCCGTGTCGGCCGTCTGGGTCGCAGCGTCCGTCACCCGAAGCGTGAAGTTGAATGTGCCGCTCGCCAGGGGCGTTCCATACAGCACGCCCGACGAAGAGAACGTCACGCCAGTCGGCAGCGCGCCGCCGACCAAGCTGAAGGTGTACGGCGTCGCCCCGCCGGAAGCGGTGATGGTCTGCGAATAGGCGGTCTCGGCAGTGGCACCGGGCAGCGGCGAGGCCGTGCTGAATGACACGGCACCGCCGGGCACCACGATGGCGAAGGACTGCGTTACCGATGGCGCAGGCTGGTAGGCGCCGTTGCCCGACTGATCCGCCTGGATGGTGCACGTGCCCGGCGCCACGGTCGTGAGCGCGCCCGCCGAGGTCACGGTGCAGATTGCGCTGGTGGTCGAGCTGAAGCTCACCGTCAATCCCGAACTGGCCGAGGCGACCATCTGCGGCGACGTGCCGAAGTTCTGCGAACCGGGGTTGTTGAACGTGATCGTCTGCGTGCCGAGCGGGGTAACGCTATTGGACGCGGCGGAGGCGCTGCCCGTACCGGCGCTGTTGGTGGCGGTCACCGTGAAGGTGTAGGCCGTACCGTTGGTCAGGCCGGTCACGGTGATCGGGCTCGTTGCCCCGGTACCGGTGATGCCACCGGGATTGGAGGTCACGGTGTAGCCGGTGATGGCCGCGCCGCCGTTGCTCGCCGGTGTCGCGAAAGACACGGTGGCCTGCGCGTCACCTGCACTGGCGGTACCGATGGTCGGCGCACCCGGAACCACCGCGGCCACCGTGAAACTCTGCGTGACCGTCGGTGCCGCGAGGTAAGTGCCGTCGCCGGCCTGATCCGCCGAGATGGTGCACGTACCGGCCGAGAGGAAAGTCAACGCACCACCGCTGGTGATGGTGCAGACCCCGGTGGTCTGCGAACTGAAGGTCGGCGTGAGTCCGGAGCTGGCCGTGGCGCTCAGTGTCGGTGTGGTGCCGAAGTTCTGCGTGCCGGGGTTGTTGAAGGTGATGGTCTGGGCGCCCTTTGGCGTGACGGCGTTGGACGGTGTCGACGCTGGCCCGGTGCCCGCTGTGTTGGTCGCGGTTACAGTGAAGGTATAGGCCGTGCCGTTGGTCAGGCCGGTCACCGTAATCGGGCTGGCCGACCCCGTGGCGGTGAAGCCACCGGGGCTGGAAGTCACGGTGTAGCTGCTGATCGGCGCGCCGCCGGTATTCGTCGGCGCCGCGAAGCTGACGGACGCCTGGGTATCTCCGGCCGTGGCGCTGGCTCCGGTGGGTGCGGCCGGTGCGATGGCCGTCACGTGCACCGTATAAGCCTGGTTACCGGTAAAGCTGTCCGCATCGGTGGCCGTGGCGGTAAAGCTGAAGTCGCCCGCGGTGGTCGGCGTGCCAGACAAGGTGCCGCCGGCGCTGAGGGTCAGGCCGGGCGGTACGCTGCCGGTGGCAGCGAAGGTATATGGCGCCGTGCCACCAGAGGCAGACAGCGTCTGGCTGTAAGCCGTGCCTACCGTCGCATTCGGCACGGTGCCGGGCGCAACCGTGATCGCCGGCCCGTCGATATGCAGTGTGTAGCTCTGAGAACCGGTGTATGGCGCGGCTGCGCCGGTAGTCGAATCGGTCGCCGTGATGGTGATCGGGTAATCACCCGCCTGGGTAGGAGTACCGCTCAACGCACCCGTGCTCGACAGCGAGAGACCGTTCGGCAGGCTGCCTGTCGTCACCGCATAGCTGTAGGGCGCGGTGCCACCCGAGGCCGTGACGGTCTGGCTGTACGCGGTGTTGAACGTGCCGTTCGGAAGCGTCGCCGGGGCGATCAGGATCGTCGGCGCATCGACTACCAGCGTCACTCCCGATCCGATGGAAAACGGTCCGGTGCCGGTCGAGCTGTCCGTCGCCGTCACGGTGAAATTGAACGTGCCGGCCGCGGTCGCGGTGCCGCTGAGTGTGCCGTCGCTGGCCAGGGCCAGCCCTGTTGGCAGGGAACCGGAAGTCACCGCGTAGGTATACGGCGCGGCACCGCCGCTGGCACCGGCGATGGAGTGGCTGTATGCCACGCCAGCAGAAGCATGAGGCGGGGCAGCTGGCGTATAGACGAGGGTCGGCGGGGACACCGTGATGGTCGCCGTAGCCGGTGACGAGGTGCCGGCACCGTTGGTGGCCGTATAGGTAAAGCTGTCGGGGCCGGCGTAACCGGTGGTTGGCGTATAAGTGATCGAGGTGCCGCTGGCCGTGGCCGTGCCGTGCGACGCAGCCGTCCCGATGGCCACCGAAGTGGCCGCACCGCCGGTGATGTTCAGCGTGACCGGATTGCTGGCGCTGTCATAGGCCACCGTCGCGCTCACCGAGTTGGCGACCGGCGGGATGTTCTGCACCGTGATGCTCAGGTTGACCGACTTGAAGTACGGGCCGCCCGGCCCGGGGCTAGCATCGGTGACCGTCAGGCTGAAGTTGTACGTGCCAACCGAGGTGGGCGTGCCGCTGATGGTGGTGCCGCTGAGCGTCAGGCCGGGAGGCAGCGCACCGGTGGTCAGCGAGTACGTATACGGCGCCAGCGCCCCGGACGTGTTCGCATTGAGGTCGTAACTGTAGGGCGTATTCAACGCAGCGGTGGGCGGTGCGGCGACCGTGATTCCCGAAGAGGGATTGGGCACCGTGACGGTGTACGACTTGGTACCGGTCGTACCGACATTGTCGGTGACGGTGATCGTGGCGGAATACGAGCCGGCCTGGTTCGGCGTGCCGCTGATCGTGCTGCCGGAGAGGCTCAGGCCCGAAGGCAACGAACCGGCGGTCAAGGCGTAGCTGTAGGGCGCCGTCCCGCCGCTTGACGAAAGAGTCTGCGAATAGCTGGTGCCCACCTGCGGTGTCGGCAGCGAGGTAGGGGAAACGGTGATGGGGCTGGTGGCGGCGCCGATCGCGACGTTCACGGTAAAAGGATTGCCACTCGCATCAGCCACCACGAACGAGTCGCTGGTCGCGCCCAAGCCATCGTTGGTGTAAGTGATGACGCCAGCGGCCGCATCCACGCTGACACTGCCATGGCTGGGGTTGGTGGTGTTCCCACTCGGGTAGGGGTTGAGACCGAACGGATCACACATCGTGCCGACATTGATCGTGATGGTTCCGCCTGCCGCCATCGGTGAGGTCGAAGGAGTGGTGTTTGCATCGGGAACGTTGAAGGTTCCGCAAGCAGCGTGGGCCGCGCTCGGGGTGATGGCCAACAAGGCCAACAGCATCAGCCAGACCCGCGGCGAACCACACAACGACGAAAGGCGCGCCAGGGCACGCTGCTTGGTCGAACGATTGGACATGACCCCTGACTCCCTGTTCCACGTCAGCCGCGGCAACGCGTGCTGGAACGTTTCACTCACGAAGATTGAATTGCTGCGGTCTTCCGCGACCGCCCCCTGTTCAGCGTGACGTCCTCGGCCGAGCCTACCGCCGATGCTCCGCCCTACCTGCTTCCCGCACAGACGCTTGCCGGCGCATTGTCCCTCCCGACGCCGATCGCTTGTCAAGCCTCAGTGACTGCGCCAGAGTAGCGCCGCGCTGCGCCAGGAACGGCGCGCATCCACCAAGGGGGAATCTATGTCAGACCCATACATGGGGCAGATCACGCTCATGTCGTTTTCGTTTGCGCCAAAATATTGGGCGGCGTGCAACGGACAAATCCTTCCGATCAACCAGAACCAGGCGCTTTTTTCCCTGCTGGGCACGAGCTACGGCGGAGATGGCGTCAGCAATTTCCGGCTCCCCGATCTGCGCGGTCGCACGCCCTATGGCATGTCGGACCAGTACCCCATGGGCCAATCGGCGGGTTCCGAAAACGTCACCTTGCTCGGCACGCAACTTCCGCAGCACATGCATCTGGCCGGTTACAGCACGCAGGCGGGTGCCGTGCGCAATCCAACTGGCGCGCTCTATGGCGACACGGGTTCGGCCACGCCTATCTACGCCGGGGCCGGTGGCTCCCAGGTACCGCTGAACCAGACAACGATCGGTAGCTCCGGTCAGAACCAGCCGCATTCGAACATGCAGCCGTACTCGGTGCTGAACTTCTGCATCGCGTTGTCCGGCGTTTACCCTTCACGCAACTGAGCCAGGAGATCGAGCCATGGATCCTTTTGTCGGCGAAATCCGCCTGCTGCCCTACAACTTTGCGCCGCTGAACTGGCATGACTGCGATGGCAGCCTGCTGCCCATTTCCGAGTACGACACGCTCTTCAATCTGATCGGAACCACCTACGGCGGCGATGGCCAGAATACGTTTGCTCTACCGGACTTGCGTGGCCGCCTGCCCATCCATCAGGGCACCGGTCCTGGGTTGAGCACTTACTCCATGGGCCAGCTCGCGGGCACGGAAACCGTCACGCTCACATCCGGCCAGATGCCGGCGCACACGCACACGGTGGTGGAAACCAGCGCCGTCGCAACCACCGGCACCCCGGGTGGCAATGTCGAACTGGGCGCCATCAGTGGCGACTCGATGTACACCAGCGACATTTCCGGCCTCACCCCGTTCGCGGCGGCCGGTTCCATGATCAGCTCCGCCGGTGGCAGCCAGCCGCACGACAACACCATGCCGACCCTGACGGTGCGGTTCTGCATCTCGCTGTACGGCATTTACCCGAGCCAGTCGTAGCCCCCGAGGCTGTGTCGTGGATCACCAAGGATCAAGGATCAAAAGGATCTCACCATGAGCGAACCCTTTCTCGGGCAGATACAGATCTTCGGCTTCAACTTTGCGCCGAATGGCTGGGCGCTGTGCGCCGGCCAGATCATGCCCATTTCTCAGAACACTGCGCTTTTTTCCCTGCTCGGCACCGTCTACGGCGGCGACGGCAAAGTCACGTATGGACTGCCCAATTTCCAAGGCTCGGCGGGCTGCGCTGTCGGTCAGGGACCGGGCCTGAGCGACCGGTACCTCGGTGAAACGTTCGGCACCGAGAACGTCACGCTCATCAGCAACGAAATGCCGATGCACAGCCATGGGTTCAACGTGTACAACCAGGGCGACGCCAGCAAACGGCACGGCACACCGGTATCCGGAGATGCGCTTTCGGCACCTGGCTCGATCACACCCTTCGTGGGCGGAACGCCCCCGGTAGGTGGCAATTTCCCGGCGACGATGGTGATGCCCGCAGGTGGCGGCCAGCCGCATACCAACCAGCAGCCCTACCTGTCGCTCAATTTCTGTATCGCGCTGAGTGGGGTGTTCCCGCAGCGCCCCTGAGATGGAATCGTTGCCCGCTTTCCCCAGATCGGCGATGCCGGTCTGGCTGGCGGAGGCGCTGACATCGCCGCATGCATCGGTGACGCTGCTTGCGGCCGAGGGCAGCGACCTGGCCTTTCTACGCGCGCTCTACGCTCAATCGCGCGAAGCGGAGCTGGCGCAGACGCCGTGGCCACCCGAGGCCAGGCAGGCCTTTTGCGACAGCCAGTTCAACCTGCAGCATCGTCACTACGTTTCGCAGTACCCGCCTGCGGCGGCGTTCCTCGTCATCCTCCAGGAACACCAACCGATCGGCCGGCTCTACCTGCATTGGTCAACCGACGAGCTGCGCATTGTCGACATCCTGCTCGCGAGCAGGTCGCGCCAGCAAGGCATAGGAACAGCACTCCTGCGGGCGCTGCAGATGGCCGTGGGCAATGCCGGCATTCCCACGATCAGCCTGCATGTCGAGCAGCAAAACAGCGAAGCCTATCGCCTCTATCGGCGCCTCGGTTTTTCGGAGGGCGATTGCCGTGGTGGCTACCTGCGCATGGATTGGCGGCCCTAACCCCGTTGGCTCAGTTGAATACGGCCTGATAGATAAAACCCCCGCGGTCGCGCGCGATCGGCACCAGAAAAATGCCGAACTCGCCCAGAGCGTCGTGCTTCATGCCGTAGGTCCGCTGCGGAAAAAGAATGGCCGCCTCATTGCGAAACAGCAGCGAGAATGGCTCGCGCAGCATGCCAGCTACCGGCGTGGGAGGAAGCGGCCTTGCCTCCACCAGCACGAACAATACGCTTTCGTTCTCGATATCTACCTTGAAGGTTTCATTGAGATGCGCCGCAAAATGATCGAGACGAAACAGCTGCATGGACTTCCTCCCTAATCGAGCGAGGATGCCGAAGCCGCGCCGCGCTTTCAACAAGCATCCGCAGGCCGACTCAGGTCAGCCACCGTCCGGCGCCATTGATTCCCCGACAAAAGCATCGCGGCGCGCATGCCGCACACCACCACTCCGTGGGTGTGACGTCGCCCTTTCATCGTTCACCGCGTCCACTGAATCGGACCGGCGAGGATCGAAGGTACAGAAGAGCCGGGCCCGACGCCTTGCCGTGCGGGGAGGCTTGGGCGATGGCCAATTCAGCCCGGCTTTTTCGCACTACTGATTGCGGGAGCCGCGCCCCTTGGCGGCGACATCAACTCGCAACTATATGCGCACGGTGCCGGCGCGGTGCAGCAGTGCGGTTCGCAAAGCCGTCGCACCGACAGCACGATCGCCGGCAGCTCGCTTGAGCTGCGATCACTTTGGGCAACCACAAGGAGGGACAGCAGTGCAGAACGCATACTTCATCATGACCCCGGGCGCGCAGTTGGACACCTACGTCAAGTACGGGCATCACGGCGCAAAGGGCAATTACTTCAAGTTCGGCGACACGAACGCCTTCACCACGCTCGGCGTGCGCGGGGGCTACACCACGCACAATCCCGACTCCGGCGTGGCAGGCGTCATCACCAACCAGATGGCGGCCCACAATCTGGGCACACGGATCAAGAACGACATCATTCTCAGCGGCCTGCATCCGATTCCCGGCACGGAGTGGTTCTCGGTCCAAACGGTCGCGGCGTGGCAGCTGTTCCGGCTGATCCTCAACCACTACGACGGACGCATCGTCAACGACGGCAACTACGGGGCTTTTCGCACCGCCGTGCTCAACCTGCTCTGATCGAGCGCGCGCTCGATTGCAGGCTTGGCGCCAGCCAGGATGTCCGCTCCGATGCGAATCAGACATGGCATGTCACCAACCATCCAGATGGTGCCCGTTCGCCGTCAATTTCTTGCGTTCGCGCCGGGGCACCTTCAACGCGTGCAGCCGCACCCTTGTGTTCGGGGCTCGCAAGCTCTCACGCGCCCACTCTTTCCTATTGCTGCTGTGCGCAGCCTTGGGCTAATAAGAAATTGGCTACAGGGGGCCAGACCGAATGCATCCAGTGCAAGCTTGAGCGCCGACTGCGCGCCACGTCTCTCATCCATACATCACCCGATCCGCCCGCAAGCAGGGTGGCGAGAGGGTGTGTGGCCATACCGTCATCGAGTGCCCGATGCACGGTGTACGCGCCACGGCACATGCGCGGTTCGTTCCATCGAACCGCATGGAAGCACTACCAAAACGCATAACGCCCAGGAAAGGGGACCCCATGAAAATTCGCTCCACCCGCCGGCACGCCGCAATTACCTCGGTGATCGCCGCCGCCATCACCACCTGCCTCGTCGCTCCGGTGACCGCAGCCACCCACCCCGCATCGAAAACGGTGGCACCACACATCCTGCCGGTGCAGATCAGCCCGAACGTACCCAGCGACATACCCGGTGGCGCCGGCAATGCCTCGCTGAGTCAGGCGGCCATCTTCGCTTGGGAAGAGTTCATTGCACTGAACTGGCCCGCGGTGACGCAGAACGGCGCACCCGGCACGCGCGACACGCCCGATACCACCAAGTACTTCGGCGACCCCAGCTACACCGGCCCGCTGGCGTGGCATACCTATCGCAACAAGGTGGAGATTTTTCCGGGCGCCGGCCTGCCGGCGGGCACCACGGCCGGCAGCAGTATGGCCCCACCCTACCAGTGCAATTACGACGCAGCACCGCAATACAACTACGCAAGCACCGCCACCACCCACGTGGCTCCCAGCGGCCCCAATCCACCCTGGATCAACGCCGACGAGAACAGTCAGATCGGTCTGGATCACATCTTCGCTGGCGTGGCCAATGGCTCCGCCACACCGTTGAACAACGAGATCCTGTTTCTGGCCAAGGGCAACCGGGTGGACTTCGACTACGTCTGCCCGAAGGGCTGGTGGTCGACCAACACGTCAAGGCCGTACATCAATGCCACCAAGGCTTACATACAGCAGCACGGCAAGGATCCGACCCCGGGCTCCAGCACCCTGGTGAGCTTCCCCTACGGCACCATCGAGCTCAAGGCCGCCTGGCGTCGCCTCGGCTCGAGCGAGGACGCCAGCCGCTTCTACACCACCAAGGTGCGCTATTACGCCACCAACACCGCCAACGGCGTTACCCAGATCGTTCCCGTCGACGAGACCCTGGCGCTGGTCGGCCTGCACATCATCCAGAAGACACCCTCGGCGCCGTACTTCATCTTCGCTACCTTCGAACAGGCCGACAACATCCTCGACGCCAGTGGCCAGCCGGTGGAGAACGCGAACGGCACGCTGCTCAAGCCGGCAGCGAACGCGTTGACGCCGGCCATCGAGTCGGTCGATGCCACGGCAAAGGCGGGGCAGTCGTTCAAGTACACCGAGGGCGAATTCGGCGACGCCGGCCCGCAGCTCAACTACTCCAACGTGCCCAACAGCGGCCTGGTCACCGGCACCATCAAGGTGAACACCCGCAAGCACGCCATCCCGCAGGACATCATCACCGTCAACCAGGAAGCCCACCAGGCGATCGCCACCTACATGGCCGCGCACTTCCCGGCAGGCACCAGGTCACCGTGGGCCTACTACAAGCTGGTGAACGTGCAGGCCAAGCCGATCGACAAGCCGGTTCCCGGCCAGACCTACACCGGCGCCGACGCCGCCACCTACTACCAAGCCAACAGCACCATCGAGACCGACTACGACCTGCAGGTCTTCAGCGGTCAGTTCTACCCCTACGGCAGCTCGCTGCCCGAGGGTGAAGGCGGCACGTTGGTCAACACCATCACCGACTTCAACGCCGATGGCAGCCCCTTCAAGAACGTGGCGCATGCGGGCCACACCTTCAACATGGGCGGGTGCATGGGCTGCCACGGCAATGCCCAGCACGGCGGCGCGGACTTCAGCTTCATTCTCGCCGGCGGCCGCGACACCACCCCGGACACCGCCGGCACCGTGGAGCCCGTGCTTCTCAACAAGGTCGTCCGTTACCTGAAGAAAACCAAGTAACTTCGCGCTTGACGGGTGGACAGAAGGGGCCGGCTCACGTCGCAGAACGACTGCACATGGGCCCGCCCCTGCGTTCGCCCGGCTCGAATCAGCTAGGACGTCTCCTCAGTTCGACGCATCGGGGCTGGATATTCAACTTTTGACTGACGTATCAAGGAGAGATCAATGAAAAAACTTCTCATCGCGCTGCTGACTCTTGTCTGCACCGCCTGCGCGCCCGCGGTAACCAAAGTGGATATCCCGGATATTGCAACGTCCGATTCAGTGCAGGTGACCGACATGCGCCCAGCCAGCGAAAGGGAACACGAAATCTTCAGTCTTCTGATCACCAGTAAGGAATATGGAATCTGGCGCGTGGGTGACAAGCAACTGTCACCTTCTCCGGTGAAGCTCCTGCAGTATGCCCTTGCCAAGCAATCGAACGCCACGCGACCGCCTTCAAAGGTGGTGGTCCGCCATTTCGTGGTCTACGCCAACATGCAATCCCAGCTTAGGCACGGCGCGGTAGGGGCGGGAATTGGCGGCGCGCTTGGTGGACTTATTGGAAACGCCATGGCGAGCCATGACGAGAGCGCATTAACCAGCAGCGTGGACGAGCATGGGTTCAATACGATGTCCGCTGATGAATACAAGCGCGGCCTCTACACACCCACCGAAGATCCGAACAAGGCCTCGGTCTTCGTCGTCTACATCGATACCGAGATCGATGGAGTCCAGGTATTCACCCGGACCATTGCGCCAGCAACCCCCAAGAAGGGCGCCCAGCCCCCTTTGGTCGATGCGGTGCAGCTAGCGATCCGAAACCAGCTTGCGAAGTACGGCGAGCATCCGGTCGCCGTACAGTCCTGATAGTCAGGCTGCAGATAAGTCGACCCCACAGCGCCCTCATGGGACCTCTTCTGCCATCGCCCCGCCATCTGGCATGGTCGATGAGGTCAGCGCAGTACTGGGATTCTCACCGCCTTGAATCTCTCTGGAGAGATGGCGCCAAGACCATGGCATCACCGTGGCCTTGGCGTCATGGCGGTCACATCTATGGCGTAACCTGCAGTCCACTCGGGAGCGAGCTGTTGTAGATGCTCTCGTTCGACGGCAGTGCCAGCTCGGGCTGCGCCGTGAAGGTGCAAGTGGTGGTGGTGGAGCACACCCCGTCGTTGAGCCAGGGCACAACGCTGGAGCCGTTCGACCAGATGATGTCTGCCCGACTATCGCCGTCGTAATCGCCGTTGGCCACGATCGAGTACCCACTAAGGCCGCTCGGCACGCTGAACGAAGCGACCTTGTCGACCTTGGCACCGTTCACCAGCCAGCAGCCCCACTGACTGCCGTCGGCGTGGCATCCCAGAATTGAGGATTACGCTATCCACCACCCGCCAGTGGGTTCGACCCCGTTTCCACAGGTCGCCCACCGTAAATGGTTGCGAAGCCCAACCTTCGAGCTAAGCCACAGCCAGCGTGAAGCAGTCCTGGATCGAGACCAATTGCCGTTCGAATGGAAAAAACTGCGCTCGCGACAGAGACCTTGCAGGGGCCGGCCTTGCTGACGGCCTCGTCTAAAGAAGGCAGTCGAGCACCTGGTGCGAAGAGACAAATCGCTCATGCGATCACCGAAGACATCGGGCAACTTGCGTGCCAGCGACAACGAAACAGATTTGCAACGCCTGAATCGTGATCCTGCTCTCAGCCCTGAACGGCGAGTGCCGCACGGCGACACTCCATGTCAGCCGGTCTGACTCTTTTTTGTCACAAACAATTTCGCCACCTCCCGCCAAGCGAGCGCGAGCACACTCTTTCCACCCGGTCGTCCGCCAACTTGGCGAGCTTCGTGTCGGCGGGCGGCGCGCGCATAGGCCACGGCCACCACCAACCGTTGCGCCTATGCTTCGATTGGCTCTGATCAACTAGGATGCTTTGGCGCACACTTCTCCCGTTGCAGGCATGGCACATGGAGGCATGGACTATGAAGACATGGATTTGGAGCGCAGCATTGCTGGCGCTTTGCGGATTCACGGCGATGAACGAGCTTGGCGCCACCAGCGCGGCGTCGCAGCATGTTTCCAAGGTCGACCACGCGACGATCATCGAGACGTCGCCGAGCGCCCTCTACGATCCAGGCGCCGTGCGGGGAACACCGCTGCGATTGGGCGCCCAGTGGACGAGTGATGCGCCACAGTCAGTGACACTCGTGCTGTCTTACCAGTCGATGGTCTCCAGCGATGATCCCACGGTGCCAAACTTCAACGCCCTGCAGATCAGCATCGATGGCCAGATGTCATCATTCCCGGCCAGCAAGCCCAGTGATCTGAGCAGCGGCTTCGACAACTCGATGTCACACACGATCCACATCTCGAGCCGGGGCGAGGTGTCGATCCCCTATGCCGTTCTTCAGCGGATGGTGGCAGCGAAGGATTGCTGGCTGCGCGTCGGCGATCAGGACGCGAGGTTCTCCACGGACCATCTTCCGGACGGCAAGCCCACGGCGATCGTGTCGATCCGGGAATTCATGACGAAGGTGGAAGCAGCTCGCACCAGCGACAGCGGATCGACCCCGCGATCCGGTTGATGGGGATTCTGTCCCTAACGGAGTAGGTGCCGCCTGAAACGCACCCCGCTCTCGCTTCGCGTGGCGATGCGGTCCACACCTGTTATCCGCGAGATCCGGGGTTGTCGCCAACCGCTGTGCACCCAGGTGCCGGGGATGGGCAGCTACGTGCCCATCGACCTCGGCGTCCAAAGGTGAGCCTTTGTTCTGAGCTACCTGCTAGTAAGCTGCCGACTCGATTCGCCACGTGCCGCCATCCTGGCCAAGGATGGCGCCGCCTCGCGCAATGCAGAACGCCGGCTTGCCGCTCGCGTCGTCGATCATGTGCTCGCATTCCTCAGGCGGCTGGTTCAGCACGGACCAATCGTCGGCGGCCTGCTGATACCGCAGCAGCATGACGGTGACGGAGAACGCGTTCGGCCGCATTCTCACGGCCATTCCGTGTGTGGGATCGGAAAACTTCACGTCATCGATCACCAGCGGGGGAGCCTTGTGCTGCTTCCAGGACACCCCCTTGTCCGTGGAAAGGAAAAGCTTCGAAAAGATTCCCTTCGCATGGAACACGGTCAGCAGATCGCCATTGGGGCTGACGTTGAAGCCGTCCACGTCAGTGGGTGCTGGCACCTTGCTCCATTGCATGGAATTCAGGTCGAGGCGGTAAAGATCAGGGTCCGCGTTTACGTAATACGCTTCCTCCGTCAGTTGGCCGCGAATATGGAATCCCCACCGAGCGACCGCTTGGTGAACAGCGGCGAATGCGCCCAGTGCGTCTCCAGCACTCGCGTACACATTGACCGCCTTGCTCGCACCGAAGGTGGTGGCCAGCCAGTGCTTTCCGCTCCAACTGATATCGATGACCGGCTCATCGCTGGGAAGCGTAGCGGCCGCATTCCAGGTTTTTCCCCCATCCACGCTTGTCCGGATCCGGCCGTTGTCGTATCCGGCTACGAGCAAGTCGTCCCGACGGGCGAGCGCCGTAATGGTGGCGAGCACACCCGAATCGATGGATGTCCAGGAAGCATCCGGATGCCGAACCCGAATCTGCCCAAGATCGGCTCCGTAGAGCAGATCGCCCTGCCCGTCCGTCAGCGCGACCTGGGTTGTGGGGGCCACAGAGGCTTTGGCCAGGTCGAAGAACGCCTGGCTGGACTTCGCTTCCGCCAACTGCTGGCGCAACGGCGGGCGATTCACCTTCCGCTCGTACGCCGTCATCAGGTCCGCAATGAGACCCAGGCCGGTGGGGCGCTGAGGTTGCTGAATGGCTTGTGGAGGCGCGGCTGGACGCCATTCGATAGGGGCATCGCGAAGATGCGACGCGAACTCCGTACGGACCGCCTGCAAGGCGCTATCGCTCCCGGCCGGGCGAACCGGTAGCACGACGAACTTGTATCCGCCGATCGCGATCGGCACCAGCGCGCCGAGATCCGTGACCCTGCCGGCTTCGACGTGAAACGACACGTAGTCGCCGAATGCCAGGCCATCCCAGCGGTCCAGCTTGTAATCCCCCGAGGGTAGCCAGGTCTCAGCAACACGAGAACCGTCTTCGTAGACGATATCCAGCGGATAGGTCGCCGACCCGTTCACCGCCCTCACCGAAATAGAGTGGGTGATGTTCTGGCCCGGGAGGTTGGCGTAGACAAGCCCGGTGCCCGCAGCCGGACCGAGCCGTGTCGGCACGGTCGTAGTGCATCCGGCAAGACCCAACAAACACGCGGCCAACGAAAGATATCCCTTCATTTGTATCTCCCTGTGTCCGAAAGAGGGGCAGGTTCACTCCTTGCTCCAGTGAACCTGCACACTTCGCTGATCGTTTTGCGTACGCGAAAAATGTCAGATGCCGTCGTCGGCCGGCAGCGTCAGCTCGGCGCGCTGCTGCGCATCGGCTTTGTCCCACTTGCGCAGGTAGTCGAACTTCTTGGCGCGAATGTCGCCTGCATGCTCGCGATACCACTGCTGTGCCGCTGGCGTCACCGTCACCCAGTCCGTCTGGGCCATCCACTCGCGGAAGTCCTTCGACTGCATGCTGTACTTCGCGTCAGCGCGATTATGGATGGGCAAAAGCGAGAAGCGCGCCTTCCACACGCCCATGCGCGGGCTCACCAGCGTGTAGTACGTCTTTCCAGCATCCAGGTGCGCAGTCATGAAGTCCGCGTTCTCCGCCACCACCATGAACAAGTGATCGCCCGGGTCCGCCTGGTAGGCAATCTTGGTCTTGGTCGACACGATACCGATGAAGGTGTCGCCCTTCTCTGCGGTGTCGTACACCGACGACTGAATCGCTCCGCCGAGCGACGACGGCCGCATGAACACCACCAGCGCCTTGCCTGGTGCCGGCCTCGGCTCCGATCCCCCTGCTTTCGTCATCAACGACGACTGACACCCCGTCAGCCCCGCCAGCAACGCCAGCGCCACACTCCAGCGAATCAAACGCATGCTCGTTTCCCCCTGTTGGTCTGGTCTACCGCTCCGAAAGAGGGACAGGTTCACTCCATGTCCCGGCAAGTGAGCCTGCCCCGTTATACGGTTACGAACAGCGACAACCGGACCCAATTAGCTGCGCCCCGTTATCGTTGCGAACTCAATCCCATCGATTGGCATTCTTCGGGTAACCAGGCCGCTGGACCCGTACGACGCAGAAACGCTGGCCTGTCGGGGCCTGCATCACCACCCAACGCTCAAGTCGCTCAACCACCGTGGCGCCCAGCCCCTCAAGCCGAGCGACCTCGGCAGGGATGTCGTCGGTCTCGATGTCCAGGTGCACGCGACTCTCATGCTCCACACGCTGGATCTGCACGATGGGTTCGTCAGGTGGTGTTTCGAGCATGCGGTAGTTGCCCCGTGTGCCGGGATGCAAACTGTCGATCGGGCGACCGAGAGCACCCGCCCAGAACGTTGCCGCTTGATCCACGTCGTCGGTACGGCAATCGATCAGAACGGCGCAGAGTCGAGAGTGATGGGCCATGACTTTTCCTTGATGGCGAGGCTGCGCGTGTGAATCCCGGGTACTTGCATCAAACGGCAGCAGAAGAAGGTGCTCCGATCATGCCAGTCGTAGTTGCCAGACAGGTGGACCAGACACGCATCGATGAACAATGCACTCTGCCCCTCTTTCGCAACAACTAGGCCGGCCCACCCGCGCTCATCAACGCATACAGAGCGATGCCCATGCTGATCGACAAGAGCCAAAGCGCCAGGCCCTCGTAGATTTTTTCGGCCTTCTTTGCCGACGCATACGACGACCGTGGCTTGGCGATCTGCAAAACCCGATGCGTTTGCCTGAGGCGGTCCACGAGCGAGTACTGCGCCAGAAACGCCAGCAATGCCGCCAGGAACATCATGCTCGTGGCGATCATGATCTTGACGAAGAAGCGCTTGTCACCCTCGACGAACTGCACCAGCGCGATCAAGCCGCCAGCCGCCGTCATGGCAATGGTCCCGAGCTGCTTCAGGTAGTCGTATGACAGCCCGGCCGCCGTATCCAGGCTGACCTGCTCGGTGCCATCTTGAGAGTGCGTATCCACAGGTGCCCCGGAGGAAATGTTGCGAAGCCTAACGTTCGAGTTAAGCCGCACTCTGTGTCAAGCAATACCGGATCGAGGCTGATCGGCGGTGACATCCCTCGCTCTCAACGCGGGGGATGTCACCGCCCCTCAACTCGACCCGGACGACCAGAAGCCGCGATCAACCGATCGCTGGCCAGCCACGTCCTCTTTCGCCGACGCGGCGGCAGGGGACTGCCGCCGTTGCTCATGCGCTTCGACTTGCCCGACTCGCCTGTCTCAATGGGTGAAGCCGAGCACCAGTGCGTGCACCTGTTGGGGATGGATGCCTGCCTGCCGTTTCAGGGCGGAGAGGCTGTAAGCGACCAGCGCGTCCCGACCGAGTTTGGCTGCGTTCGCCGACGCCACGACGTGCAGAGTGCCGTCCTGCAACAGCTCCATATGTAGCGAGGCGGTCTCCTGCTCGCCGACCTTGACCTGTGTCGAAGCCCGCAAACGCACTGGCTGCTCCAGGCTTGGCGCGGCGTCGCGCTCACCGGACACCGAGTGCAGCGCCAGGCTGTCGCCCAGGTCGTCCACCCGGAACCGATCGACCGTCTGCCCTTCCTCGGTGAAGACGGGCAAGATCGTGATACGCGGCTTAGCCAAAGCATCGCCAACCAGCGAGATAGTCACGCCATCGCCGTTACGAAGCATCTGGTCCATCGTCGCATCGCCCGCATCGCGTCCACTGACGCCCGCACCCGCCGTGCCGCTCGCGCCCGCACCGTCATGGCCTGCGTCATTCGCGACACCGTTGCTGTTGGCGTTGGCGTTGTCTGCACTCTGGCCGCCGCTGGCGAGCGTACCGGCTCCCGCGCCCGTGGCGGCCGAGCCGCTGCCGCCACCTGCACCGCCAACAGCCGCCGGATCCAGCGAACTGGCACCGAGTTGAGGTTGTGCGGAGCCGGCCAGTTCGCCCATCGCGCCGGTCGATGCTGCGATCGCGCCTGGCGAGGTGCCTGCGGCTGTATCGCTCGTACCGGGCTGCGTACCGTTGCCGCCCAGAGACGATTGCGAGATAGCATCCACGGCGTTGCGACCCGGCAGGTCACTGATCCCGGCAACTGCCTGCTGGTGCGCGTTGACCAGCGCATAGTTGCCTGCATCCGTACCGCTTAGGGACAGCGCGATCTGCACCGTCTTGTTCGCGCCGGTTCCGCTGGTGTCGAACTGGCCCTGCCCCTGCAACGCCACGTCGTCACCGTCGACCAGCCCCTGCAGAGGTGGGAGCACCAAGGTTGCATCGCCATTGCCATCGAAGCGCTTATCCACCACCGCCACCGTGCCGGAAGTAATGGTCTTGGGCGTGATGTCGCCCGTGGACGATGCGGTGGTGCTCGCCAGCTGGTAGTTGCCGGCGTCGCCGCCGCTCAGGCCCAGCGATACATCGACGTGCTTGCCGGTGCCGGCGTTCTTGTTGTCGTACAGGCCGGACAGATCGAGCGACAGGTCGTCGCCACCCACCACGCCGACCGGGCCGGTGCTGTGAACCGTCGCGTCGCGGCTGCCGTCGTAGACCTTGCCCGCCACGCTCAGCGTGCCGGCGTCGATCGTCTTGGGCGTGATGGACGCGGTACTGGCGCGCGGGTTGGCCGTGGTCGCATCGAGAACATAGTTGCCCGCATCGTCGCCGCTCAAGGTGGCGCTGACCACTACGTTCTTGTTGTCGCCGACGTTCTTGTCGGTGAAGGCGGCCTGGGCAACCAGCCACACCTTGTCACCCGCAATCAGGTTGTTCGGCGACACGCTCGCCAACGATGCGTCGGTGGTGCCGTCATAGACCTTGTCCTGCACCGCCACGCCCACCGTTACGGTGCGCCTGTCGATGTCGGCGTAGGTCGCGCCGTCCACTGCGTAGTTGCCCGCGTCGGTGCCGACAAGGCTTACGCCGGTGACATTGACGAGCTTGCCCGTACCGGCATTCCGGTCGGCGAAGGTGACATTGCCGGTGTCGAACGAGACGCTGTCGCTACCGATCACGCCATCCAGACTCACGCTGCCGGCCAGCTGGGCCGCGGTGGTCCCATCGTAGATCTTGTCCTGGACCGAGCCGGCGCCCAGGCTGATCGTTTTCTTGGTCACCGTACCGATGGCGCCACTGGCACTGGTGCTGGCGAGCGTGTAGCCGTAAACACGCACGCCGCCATTGCTGGTGCCGCCGATATCCAGACCGTCCATGGTGACGGTCTTGCCGCTACCGACGTTCTTGTCGTCGTAGTGCGACGTACCCTTGTTGACGACAACCGTGTCCCCGTCGATAGCGCCGGTGAGCGACAGGCCGATGTCATCCGAGCTGGCCGCGCCGGTGCCGTCGTAAACCTTGTCGGCCGAACCGGTCAGGGTCACGCCGATGGTCGGCGCGACGGTGTAGAGGAAGCCGCTGCCGTTGTCGAGCACGGTGTCGGCGGTGCCGGCGTCGTACTGCTTGAACTCCGCAGCCAGTCCGCCACGGGTGTCGTTGAGCGGCGAGGTGGAATAGACCAGCCAGCGACCCTGGTCCGCACTCACCGCCGTGGCGCCGGCATGGTTGATGAAGTTGCGCCCCGCAGCGAGCAGCACGGCGGTCTGCGCTGCACCAGCGTTGCCGGCGTGCACGGCGTTATTCAGCACCAGGTCGGAGCTCGCGCCCGCGGCGCGCACGTCCACGGCGCCGGTGGTCTCGATGCCGTCCAGGCCATCGACGCTGTCCACACTCAGGGTGCGGCCGTTGGTGAACGAAAGGCTGCCCACGTCGGCGGCGATCCGGTCGACCTGGTGGGTGCTTCCAGCCAGATCCACCACGCCGGTGGAACGCAGCGCCAGCGCGTCCGCAGTGATGACGCCACTGCCCTGGATGCCGGCGCCCGCCGTGTCATTCAGCGCCACTGTCTGCGCGGCGGTCACCGCGTGATCCAGCTGCAGGCCACCCTGATCCACGTTGACGTAGAGACTGCCGGTATCGACCTGCATGTCGCCGAGCTGCTGCAGGGTGCCGGCATCGATCTGCATGCGGTTGCCGACATTGACGTCGAAGTCGTCGACCGTCACGTCGAGGTTGCCCGCCGCCACGTTAAGCGTGTCCAGGCCATTGAAGCGCGCCAGCGCGGCGCCGCTCAATACGGTACCGGTGCCGCCCAGCGAGAAGGTGGTGCTGTTGTCGAGGGCGAACGTCACCGTCGCGTTCGACTGGTGGCCCAACACGACGGAACCCGCTCCAAAGCCCTTGCCGGCCGTGGCCTGGAGGGTGCTGCCGGAGTCGGCGAAGTCAATCGACGAGCCCAGTCCGAGCGTGTCCCGCGCCTTCAGCGCCACGGTCGCGGTCTTGCCCGACTGGATGCTCAGGCCGGCCAAGCCGTCCACCGCGCCCAGGCTCCAGTTGCTGCTGGCGCTGGTGATGTTGCTGTCGCCGCCTACGTCCAGGCCCAGCGTGGTGAAGTCGAAGGTGTCGTCGCTGATCGTGGCGCCGCCGCCAGCGGTGATCGCCAGGCTGGCGGCGGAGACGCCGCCGGCCACGCCGATCACCTGCCCACCGCTCTTCAGGTGCACCGTGGTTGCGCCGGTGCTGATGTCGCTGTCAAACACGAGGTTGCCGCCGTCGCTGCGGCCCACCTCCAGCGTGGCCGCATCGACCTCGCCGATCGAGGCGTTGC
Organism: Dyella sp.; assembly: GCF_051962475.1. Lineage (GTDB taxonomy): Bacteria > Pseudomonadota > Gammaproteobacteria > Xanthomonadales > Rhodanobacteraceae > Dyella_A. The sequence goes on along the minus strand of NZ_JBQCCF010000020.1, from coordinate 44,376 downwards.
TGAGCCCGGAACCCAGATGCAGTTCGTTGGACGCCGTAGACTGGCGGATGGTCACCTTGCCGGCACCGCTCCTTGCGGTCACCGCCTTGCCGATGTTGATGTTGTCGCCGGTGAGGATCAGGTCGCCAGTGGTAGAGAGGCTGCCCAGCGAAATGTCCACATTGCGGTTGACCAGCTCGAAGCTGCCGGTAGCGTTGAAGCTGTAATCGCCCGAGACGCTGATGGTTCCGGTGCCGTCTTCGCGGCCGATGGTGAGGTTCTTGATGCCGGGCAGCTTGTTCAGCGTGGCGGCAGAAGCAAAGCCGCTGGCGTCGCCCAGCACCATGCTGGTGGAGGCGTCGTACGGCTCCAGGCGCATCGAAGCGGTGCTCAGGTTCTGCAGCGTCGCCGAGCCCCAGTCGATGGCGTTGGCGCGCAGCACCAGCACACCGCTGCCTGTGTTGAGGTTGACATTGACCGCACCGAAATTGATGTTGCCGTCGGTGTAGATGCTGGCGTTGCCGCCCATGGTGAAGGCGGTATCGATATTGACGTCGCCGCTGGCGCTGAGCAGGCCGTTGAGCACCTTGTCGCCGGTGGTGTACGAGCCGTCGGCCTTGAAGAAGATGCGCCCGGCGCCCAGCAGCATGTCCGAGTTCAACGTGACCGCGCCGCTGCCGGTGGACAAGTACAGGTTGCCGCCATTGGTATTGATCGGCGAGTTCAGCGTCAGGTCGCCGCCACCCATGTTGTCCGAGTCGCCCCAGATACGCACGTAGCCGCCGTTGGTGGTCAGTGCGCCGCCGACCGAGATGCCGTCGGCACCGTAAAGGGTGATCGAACCCGCGCCGGGCGTACCGTCGCCGGGCGTGCTGACGTTGTGAGTGGGAAGCGTAGCCGGATTCGTGCCGGTGCCGTGGGCGACAAGGTTTGCCACGTTGGTGAGGTAGCCGCTGCCGGTGCGGCCGGACTGCATGTAGATGCTGCCGGTGCCGAACACTTCGATGGTGTTGTTCTTGTTGGCGAAGTTGATCGTGCCGCTGGTGTTCTCCAGACGCAGGCTGACGTTGTTGGCCATCGTCAGGTGGCCATCGCCGCCATTGAGGCTCAGGTCCGCAACGGTGATGCCGTTGTCGGCCTGCAGCATGACGTTGGCGGTCTGCGCCTCCAGGTCGTCAACATAGACGGTCGATCCAGTGATGACGCCACTGCCGACGCCGGCCTGGATGGTGAGGGTGGTGGGGTCGAGCAACAGGTCGCCGGTAGCGCCGTTCGTCGCGCGTGCGTCGGTGCGGCCGCTGTAGGTCAGATCCTGCTTACCAGAGACCTCCGCACGGCCGCCATCGCCGCCCTGGGCGCCACCCGTGATGTCGATCTGTCCAGCGAAGTGGGTGCTGCCGTCGGACCAGAACACCACTTCGCCACCGTCACCGCGCTTACTGGCGCTGGCGTCGACCGACACGCTGTTGTCCACGTCGACACGGGTGGCGTTGTGCAGCGACGCATCGTGGCCCTGCCAGCCGCCGCCCACGTGAATGGCACCGCCGCCGAGCGCGCCGCTCGCATCGAGCCGCGCCCCACCGTCCAGCACCAGGCGATCGCCGAGCAGGTCGATGCGACCGCCCGTGCCGGATGCCGAGCTGGCATCGAGCTGGCCGCTGACGTTGACCTGGCCGTTGTCACCGCCGTCGAGCAGGATGCGTCCCCCCTGCGCGCTCAGATCGGTGGCCTCGATCACGCCGTCCATGTTGATCACGCTGGAGTGCAGCGCACTGGCACCGCGTGCGCTGAGCAGCACTGCGTTGCCCTCGATCAGGCCGCTCTGCGCGATCTGGGCCTGCAGCGCACCCTTCTCCACCGCCAGCGACAACAGGCCGTCCTGATCGAAGTCCAGTGCTACCTGATCGCCGGCGGCCAGACCGACCTGGTCGGCGCGGATGGTGCCGGCATTGCCCACCACCGGTGCCAGCATGGCTACCACGCCGCCCTGCGCGCGGATCGTGCCTTCATTGCGCACGGCGCCCGCGGCGCCCGCGGCGGCGAAGCGCGCGCGGCCAGCCAGGAAATCGCTGTCGCTGATGCCCAGCGAGCTGGCCACCAGGCCGCCCACATCCACCTGCGCGCCCTTGCCGAAGTACACGCCGTTGGGGTTCACCAGCCAGACCTGGCCATTGGCGCTGAGCTTGCCCAGCACCTGGCTGGTTGTTCCACCGAGCACGCGATTGAGCGCCACGGCGCTGCTGTTGGGCTGCTCGAAGCGCACGCTGGCGTCGCTGCCGATGTCGAAGCTGGTCCAGTTGAGGATCGCGCGCTGGCTGTCCTGGTGCACGGTCAGGTCGGCGCCGTGCTGATTGAGCTGAACGTTGCCGGCGACAACCTGCGCGCCGCTGGGCAACGCGGTGGTATCCGTGGCGTAGACCGACAGCGGCATGCCACCGATCGCGATGGCAGCAGCGGCAGCGCGCACGATGGCGCCCGCGCGCTTGCCACGGCGCTTGGCGATCTCGGCAACGGCTACGTAGGCGCCGCGCATGTCGTCCCAGATCAGGCGGTAGGTATGGTTCATGGAGTAGGTCCTCGGATCTCTTGGGATGACGGCGTCAGAAGCGCAGGCTCGCCTGCAGCCACAGGTACTGGCCGAAACGCTGGCCATCGGCATTCAGGCCGGTGGCGCCGTGGCCGGGGTTGTCGCCCAGGTGGCGCGCCCATGCGCTGCGGAACGACCATCGCGCGCCTTGCAGATTCAGGCCGATACCGGCGCTGGAAAGGCTGTACTGGTTGCCCGTCCACGGCATCACCGAACCGGCCCACGGATCGATGTGCTGGCGCACATGGCCGCGATCGACGAACACCAGTGCCTGCGCGCTCAGGCCCGCAGTCAGTGGAATGTCGTGGCGCAATTCCGCGCTGGCCAGCCACCCGCTGTCGCCGCTGGCCTCACCCACCGGATAGCCGCGCACGCCGGACGGGCCGCCGAGCAGGAACTTCTCGGAGGAATCCAGGTTCTTGCTGCCGATCTGCCCGTTGGCGCCCAGATACAGGCCCCAGTTGCTCACACCACCCAGGCTCTGGGTACGCTCGACACGCCAGATCCATTTGTCGAAATGGCCGCGGGTGCGCGCACTGACCGAATCGGCGAATCGATCGGCGTCATTGCCCAGGCGCAGGCTGCCGGTGGCCCAGCCGGCGCTCACGCCGGTGTAGCCACCGCCCCACCAGTTGTCCCAGACATTGCCGCTGAACATCGCGGTGAGTTCATCCAGCTCGCGCTCGCGCAGGGTCTGGCCCAGCGCTCGATCGACGAGTCGCTTATGGCCGGCGTCCACGCTGATCCAGAGGCTGCGCTTGCGGGTACGCAGCAGCGGATAGCTGAGGCCCGCGCTGACCGTGCCGGCGGAGCCGGAAAGATCCAGCGGCTTGAACTCGCCGCCGATGTCGTAACGCAACCACGATGTGGCGAAATTGGCGCGCAGCCCGGAAGGGCTCAGGCCTACGGAATAGTTCAGGCCGAGCACATCGCTGCCACGGCTGTGGCTGGCGCTGGCGCCGAGCTGATCCTCGCGGTCGAGCGGGCGGTTCAGCGTGGTCCAGGCGCTGGTGCGCCACTGCCCGGTGTAACGGTTGTTGAAGTTGTCCTCGCTGACGCCGCCGGTCCAATCGGGCGTGGTGTCGGCACTGACAAGCAGACGGCTGGTACCGGGTTCGGCGCCCTTCTCAAGGGTGGCGTGTGCGGACACGCCGGGCACGTCGTTGATCAACAGCAGCGCGCGCTCCAACTGGTCGTTGCGCACCGGGCCATCGGGCAGTGCGGCGTCGGCGATGGCAGTCATGCGCGAGCGCAGCGCCTCGTCGTGGGACAACACCTGCACGCCGCCGTGACCGCGCTGCAACCGACCGATCATGATCGCGATCTCGAGCTCGCGATCGCTCAGGTCCTGACGCGGCAGATAGGCGCGCGCCAGCAAGTAACCCTGCGCCTGCAGCGTCGCACTGACGCGCTGCGCCAGTGCCTTCAACTGCGCATAGGTCAGCGATTTGCCGAGGGCGTCGGCCACCACGGCCTGCAACGTCTTGTCGTCGACCAGGCCTTCGGCGCCGGTGAAGCGCACGCGGTCGATCCGCGCACGGAAACCCACATCGCCCCGCGCCTCGGGCAGCGGTGTATGCACTGGCGCATCCGGCTCCGCCCGGCGCTGCGGCCGATCCTGATGCTGTTGCTGATTGAGCAGCGTCCCAGCATCCGGCGGCGCCGTCTGGGCCATGGCGATGTTCACGGCCAACGGCAAAGTGCCGAGCCCAAGTAGCGCAGCCAAGCGCGTCGTCTTCATCCGAATATCCCCTGATTACTGAGCCGTCGATCGCGGCCTGAAACGGGGGCTTATTCTGGGGAGAAATTCGCCGCATAACTTACGAGTTCTTACATCGGCGCATCCAAATGCTTGCATTGCTCGCGGCAATATTTTAGTTGCGACGCTCGTTGTCGTTTTCCGCTGAAAAACAGCACGAATGGACCGATAGCGTCACCACTCTCAGGCACTTGGCAGGCATGACGTGCCGAGACATCGCGTCGTGTAGCGCACGCTGCACGTGAACGTCTCCAGCCATGACGAGGAGTGTCGTGCGGTGCGCGAGGTACAGAGTCGCGCTCAGTCCACCGCCGACCAAGAAGCGCGCGATGGCGCACGACTCGACGCGCATCGAATCGCGCGCGTGCAGGCGGACGTAGCGTGGATCGCAGCGACGCATGCGCACATGTCGCACATGTCGCACATGCGAGGATGACCTTGGCTCGGATGAAGAGAGGCGATCAGGTCAGTTCGATGGCGCCGGTCGCCACATAGCCGCGGGAATGCTCAGTGCGGATCGGCAGCTCCTGTCCGCATGCTTCCCGGCAACGCCGACGCAGCCGGCTGACCAGCGTGTCCAGGCGACGCTGGTCGAACGACAGCCAGTCCCAGCCCAGGGCTTCGGCGACTTCGCGGCGACTGGCCATGCGGCTGCCACGGCGCACGATCAGGCCGAGCAGGTCGAACTCGCGCGCGCTCAACGCGAGGCGCGTGCCATCGGGCGCGTACAGGCAGCGCTCGTTGCCGTCCAGGCGCCATCCCTCGGGCAGCCGCCGCAAAAGCGCCGATACGTGCGCGCCCAGTTCCGGCAGGCTTACAGGCTTGACCAGGTAATGGTCCGCCCCTGTCTGCAAGCCGGAGATCCTGTCCTCGCTGCTGCCGCGCGCCGTCAGCATGACGATGCCGGTCCGGGGAGATTCGCGACGCACCCGCTCGATCACCTGCAGCCCGTCGGCGTCGGGCAGCCCACGGTCGACGATGATCACGTCAAAGCGCAAACCGTCGCCAACCGAAAAGAATTCGGCCGAGGAATCGGCACAGAGCACGCGATGCCCCGCCATGGACAGGTACGCTTCCAGCTCCTCGCGCAGATCGATTTCGTCTTCAAGCAACCCGAGTAACGCCATGCCCGAAAGACTCCCCGATGCCGTGGGGGCGGTCAAGTTTCGATAGTCATGCCGAGCGCGCCCAGCATCGGGTCATGCACCGCCCGCGGCCCCCGCGGCTGGCAAATGCACGGTGAACGTTGCACCGGTTCCGGTTGGACTGCGCAGCTCGATCTCGCCGCCCATGCGCGCAACGATGCGCTTGACCAGGTAGAGGCCCAGACCGGCGCCGGTGATACCGCGGCTGCTGCCGCCGCGGGCGAACTTGAGGAACACGCTGGCATGCTCGGAGGACGGGATGCCGGGGCCCTCGTCGGTCACACCGATAACCACCGCCTCACCGGCACCGCTGATCCGCAGCCGCACCGGTGCGCCAGGGGGCGAATATTTCAGTGCGTTGGTCAACAGATTGTCCAGCACGATGCGCAGGAAGCCGCGGTCGCAGGTCAGGCTGGCCGGCGCCTGCGCCAGGTCCACTTCGATGCGCTCGCGCGAGGGGTCGACCGCATCCAGCGAGTCGGCCACGAAGCGCTCGAGCGGAAAGGTCGTGGACGTCAGCGTGTGGCGCTCCGACAAGAGCCGCTCGTTGTCGAGAAAGCGATCGATGAAATCGGACATGCGCTCGGCCGCCGTCTGGATCTTCTCCACCCGGCGCCGGTTATCGGACGCCAGCGCCGTTTCGGTCTCGCGCAGCATCTGGCCGCTGGCATGGATGATCGCCAGCGGCGTGCGGAACTCGTGCGACACCATCATCACGAATTCGCGCTGCTCCTCGCGCATCTGCTGTTCGGTCGCCAGCGCCTGCTCCAGCTGCATCTGGTTTTCGCGCAACATGCGCTCGGTGACCTGGCGCTGGGCGATCTCCTCGTCCAGCTCGCGGGTGCGCTGACGCACCTTGCGCTCCAGTGACGCTTCCGCCAGCCGGGCCGCATCGAGCGCCTGCTGCTGCGCTTCCTGCCGCTCGCGCTCGAGCTTGTGAACACGCTGGGCAAAACTGAAGGTCAGTATCAGCAGATGCAGCGTGAGGCCCACTGCAAGCGGACCGCCTCCGCGCATGAACGGCGTATCGGGCAGCAGTCCCAGGTTCACCAGGAACACCCGGCAGAACGCCACGTAGAGCAGCGAGAACGCCACCAGGTAAAGCCGCGCCATCGGTTCGCCGCGTACGGCCAGGTAGGCTGCCGCGCCCAGCAGCAGGGGCGCGCTGCCGAGGCTCAGCAGTTGCACCACAGGCATGACCGTGCCGAACCGGCCCAGCACGAACCCGACGCAGGCGCACGCGATGACAGCCCACACCAGGGTCTCGTAGGCCCGGGTCGCGCGCGGGAAATGCGTGCGCAACGACATCAGGCGAACACTGAACGACACGGCCACCGCGACGCTGAGCGCCAGCACCACCCCGAGCAGCGCGTCGCCCCCGTCAGCCAGGTCCAGATAGAAGAACGGGCCGACCAGGCCGCGCGTCTTGTAAACGCTGTAGGCGCTGGTGGCGATATAAGCCACGTACCAGCGAACCGGCCCGACGCGACTGCGCCGCCAGATGAAGGCGCCGGCCAGACACAGGGCGATGACGAAGCCCAGAAACACGCTGCTCTGGCTGGCAGACAGGGTTTCCTGGGCCAGCAGCGCCTGCGGCTCCCACAGCTTTACCGCCACCGTCATCGCATTGCGCTCGGTCAGACGCAGGTAGACGGTGGGGTAGCGCCCTTGCGGCGATTCGAGCTGGAACACCGGGGTACGCAACAGGTACGGGTAGTCGCGATGGGACACATCCTCGCCACGGCGCATTTCCCGGAACGTACCGTCGTCCTGCGGCAAGTAGAGCCGCACGGTATCGGCCAATGGCGCATCGACCTGCAACATCAGCACCCGCGGCAGCCCACTCACGCGGTCCAGATGCAGGCGCAACCACACCGTGTCGGGTGTGTAGCCGAGATTGAAGGCCGAGGCGACCGGCTGGAAGGTCCGACGCAACGCGACGTCGTCGATACCGAGCTGACCCGAGCGATCCCGCAGCATCTCCACCTGGCCGTCCGGGATGATGTGGTCGGCGCCATGCCAACTCAAAGACTCCACGCGCGCGCAGCCCCCCAACGCCACCACGGCAGCGAGCAGCAGGCACAGCAACAGACGCGTGCGTGGGATAGGAAGCGACGATACGAAAGGCTTGGGCATGGCGAGGGCGCGTCGGGCCGGCGCGATCCGGCACAAGGAGTCGGCAAGACTAGCAAAGCGCTTGCCACGTTCCGGTATCCGGGGAGACGTGCTGACGGCGCCATGGATATCGGCGGCCACAGCGACGCGATGGGAACCGCCGCCGGTGAGCCTGCTGCATTCGCAGTCGTCTTCTTCGTGCCGCGCGGCTCTCGCGGCGAGCGTCGACCGGCGTGACCGGAAAAAGGGGAAAGGGCACGTGGCCCATTTAGCCACCAAAGAACCCGATCTGGAGAAACACGACTGAGCTTGATCAGCCACGCCCCCTTTAGTCCTTTCGCAGGTGCCGGGATCAGCCAGCCATGGGCGCGACGGGCTCGCTTGCGGCCAGGTTCAAACCAAGCACCGAGCAGCCGGATCACTTTGGAGGGAAGTCCGCTGTTGCGGGAAGCCCACACACATCGTCATTCAAACAAAGCAGACGGTGACCTTCCCGCAAGGTGACGACCGAAATTATTTAGTCACGCCCCCTTTTATCGCGGGTAGTCGTATGACAGGCCGGCCGCCGTATCCAGGCCGAGTTGCTCGGTACCATCTTGAGAGTGCGTATCCACAGGTGTCCCAGAGGAGATGTTGCATAGCCTAACGTTCGAGCTAAGCCGCAACTCGTGTGCAGCAATCCTGGATCGAAGCCGATCGGCCGTGACATCCCCCCGCTACGCAGAACCGGGGACATCGCCGCCTCGCAACTCGACCCAGTCGACCAGAGGCCGCGATCATCCGCTCGCTGGCCGTGCGGCTAAATGTAATCAGCCCCCCCCCCTTTTTACCAAAAGAGGGCTCGGCCTGAGCCCTCTTTGGCCACGAGGAAGCCCACGCTGAGCTCTTCCAGAAAGTGCACTCTGCCCCTGCTGTCGTTTCACGCAAACCCAGCGCGTACGGCATAAAAAGAGGGCGCCGCAGGAGCGCCCTTCTTCTGACAATCAGCCGGGAGGCAAAGAACCGGCGTTCAACTCAACAACGGTCAATGGGGACCGGTTTGCGTGTTGTTGATACAGGAGTTGTACGCACTTTTTGCCTTGTTGTAGTCCAGGAGCGCAGAGGCACAGACCAATCCAGCGCCACCGGCGCAGGCAGACACTGCGCTATCCGCAGCATCGAGTAGCGTTTGCAGCTCCGTTGCGCAACCTGCGGCTGTGGGATGGGGAGCATCCCCGCCGAAAGCGATGGTGCGCTTGGAATTTAGCAGCAGCTTCATGTTGTCGATGTTGTAAGCCTGGCTACTGTGCGATCGCCGCCAATCGGCAGCCGCGCCCATATCAACCACGGTGGACGTTTGGCTGATTCCATCGCTCGAGGTGACGACGGCGGCGGAATGACCGATCTGCTTGATCGACACATACGTATCGTGGCCCGCGTCACTGACGACGGCCTGGATGTCGCCGTTGTTCAAGACCGTCGTCGCGATATCCCCTCGCGGCGAGGTGCTCTTCGCCTTACTCAGGATGGCTCGGCTTGGGTCGGCCATAGCTCCGCAAGCAACAGACAGTGCGGCAGTGGCAATCAAAATCGTCCATTGGGCTTTCATATCCATGTCCTGTGAGACCTTCGGCGAGGCGATCGCACCAAATCACCCCGGCCGCGCGGGTTCAATAGGAAAATTTGAGGGAGGCAAAATTAGCCACGTCCTCTTCAGCCCCCTTACCAATTCCCCTTGCACGGGCCAAGCCCACCCTTAAGCAAGGCCTGGCGATGGCACCCGTGCAAGAGCAGGCTGAGGTGGGAAGAGAGCGTTGCGAAGCGTTGACCTCTCGGGTCGCCCTCCCTAAAGCTGGCGCCCGCAGACCGCCATTCGCCGCACGCCGGATTCCTCCGATGCTCGCTCTCGGGAACTCACCACAGCCGCCCTGCGGCAGGTAAAGCGCTCATCCAGAGAGCCCGTGGCTTAGGCCAAGCACCGCAGCACGGCCTTTCCGCCCCCCCACCCCCAAAATCCCCACCGTCAAATCCCTGTAACATCCCCCGCGGGGAGGCACCCATCTGCTGACATGGAGTCGAGCTATGAATGCGGCCCATTCGAAGAGTGCATTCGTGTACGGACAGGTCAGGCGCGCGCTGCAGTCGGGGCGTTATGTGCCGGGGCAGCGGATCGATCCGGCGAAGCTTGCCGACGAGTTCAAGACCAGTCCCACGCCGGTGCGGTTTGCGCTGTATCGCCTGGTGGGCGAGGGCCTGGTGGCCGATCACGCGCGCAACGGTTTGCACGTGCCGCTGCTCACCGAGGTGGCGTTGCGCGATCTGTACGGCTGGATGGAAGGGCTGTTGCTGTGGGCATGCGATCTGGCATCCGCGCAGCCGTCGTCACCGCATGCGGCGTGGCCGTTCGCAGCCGGCGATAACGACCTGGTGAACCTCACGTGGGAGCTGTTCGACGCCATCGCCAGCGACGCGGATCACTGGTCATTGCATCACGCCGTGAAGCGCGCCAACGATCAGCTCACCCCGGTGCGGCGCGCCAACCTGGGGTTGATCCCGCACGCGAAAGAAGAGCTCTGCGAGCTCGTCAGGCTGTGGCAGAGCCGCGACATCCCTGCCCTGCGCGTGGCGCTGAGCAACTACCACGCGCGCCGCAAGCAGGTGGTGCCGCGCATCGTGGCCATGCTGGGCGAGCGCAGCGAACACCTGCATTAGCCGCCATCGGCGCGGCTCGCGCCATCAAAGCGAACGCGCACACACGTCGCCATCGCGATCGCCGCCCAGCCATGGGCAGAACAGGACGCGCGTCACGCTCCGGATTTAATCACCTGAAAACAGCGCAGTAATCAGCAGTAATCATTTGAGTATCAAAAAATCCGGCTCCTAGGCTTGCCGTGTCATGGGTCCGCCATGACGCAACCGAAGGAGACTGAGATGAACACGAACGAGAACATCCGCAACCCGCAGGACGATGTCATCGAGCTCGGCGTGGCCAGTGTCGAGACGCAGGGCCCTGCCGGCCCCACCGAACAGGGCGGCGGGATCGGCCAGCTGGTGATCCCGGGCATTTCCCACGAGTGACCAATCAGGGCGCGCACCATGGTGCGCGCCCTATCCCGGGGGATAGCACGATGCACTATCGACTCAGAGAAGACCTCTCGTGCTGTGACGTCGACGGGCACCTCATCTTTCTCGACGTTGCGCAGGATCGATACTTCAAATTGACTGGTGTTCTTGAAGACGCCATGCGGCGCTTCCTGGCACAGGATCATGTCGCTCCCACACTAGTGGAAGGCCTCGCGGCCGCTCAGATACTGGTCGAGGCACAGAACCCCACCACGCGTACCACATCGGCGGACATACAGCGCCCGACTTGCAGCGCAATCGAGCGCCCTCTCACAACTTCTAGCCAACGGATCGGCATGGCCGTTGTCTTCGAGGTCGTAGCGACTGTCTGGTTGACGTGTCAGCAACTGAAGAACCGCACACTCAAAGCAAATCTCGACCGGGCCGCGACATACCGCGCCAGGAAAACAGGCGCACACAACGCCACTACGTCCGCCGCATCTGAAGTGAACCTGCTCGAAGCGACCTGGCAATTTGCCCGTGCGCGCCGCTACGCGCCTGCCCAGCCGATCTGCCTGTTGGATTCCTTGGCCCTGCTTCGGTTTCTCTCGCGGCGGGGGCTGGCGGCGAATCTTGTTTTCGGCATTACACCGGAGCCTTTCGCGGCACATTGCTGGGTACAGGCCGGCGACATGGCGTTGAATGAAACGCTCTCCGACGCGAATGCACACACCCCGATAAGGATCGTCTGATGAAAGGCCGCTATATCATCCTGCTCGGCGAGAGATTGAACCGGGGCAGCGAATACACGCTTCAACTCGACAGGGTGTTGCATGCCGCGGGCATGATCTGCAAATTTGAATCGGCCTCGGCCAGGATCTTCGCTTCCACTGATGAACCTACCTTGGCCTTAGTCGGGCGAGGCCTCCTCATAGGCCAGATTTTCACCAGAGACGGCCGACCCATCGCTCGACCTCTGGATATCGAGGGAACAGCGGATGACCTCAGCGACCGCCTGCTACAAGACACCTGGGGCAACTACCTCGCCGTTTTTCGTGACCGCCACGACCACTCGGCGATCACTCTGCTACGCGATCCTTCTGGCGCTGTGCCATGCGTCTATTCGATCGCTGGCGGGGAAGGCTTCATCACTTCGGACATCGGTCTCGCAGCCGAGCTGGGGCTCTATCGCAGAGAGGTCAACTGGCAGGCCATCGCGCACGGCCTGACCTTTCCCTACCTCAAGGCGGCGCGTACGGCGCTTCGTCACGTCAAGGAGCTGCTTCCAGGCAACGTGCTCACCTGCCGCGGAAGCGATGTCTCAGTTCGCTCCGCGTGGTCACCGTGGTCGTTCGTGGAAGCAGGCGTTCGGCATGCGGACCCTACGGTGGCTGCTGCAGAAATCAGGGCCGCCGTGTCCAACGCGGTCAGGGCTTTATCCGCCGGGGACGATAACCTTTTGGTGGAGCTATCCGGCGGCCTGGACTCATCCATCGTTGCCACCTGCCTGCGCGACGCTCTGCAGCGCGCCACCTTTTGTACGCTGGTCATGCCCGTAGCGGGCACCGACGAGCGTCCATATGCGCGATTGGTAACGGAGGCATTGGGACAGGAGAACTTCTCGGTGGAAGTCGGATTCGACAATGTCCACCTCGAATTCCCGGTGCCTCGCTCATCCGTTTTGCCTTCGATCGGAATGCTGCAGCACGTCATCAACGAAGCGTGGGAAGCGGCAGGCGACATACATAGGGCCGATAGCTTCTTCTCGGGTGCAGGTGGCGATACCGTCTTCTGCTATTTGAGGACCGCAGCGCCCGCGGCAGATGCGTTCCGCGAACGTGGCTTCAGAGCAGGCATTGCCGCCATCGGAAACCTCGCCACCCTCCATCGATGCACGGTGTTCGAGGCCGGCCAATTGACCCTCAAGAAGGTGCTGCGTAGACCAACTGTGACCTGGAACGAGGATCGTACGCTTCTCAACCCGGCCTGCGCGGCAACCACGTTGGAACACCATCCCTGGATGGATGCACCATCGGGTGCGCTAACCGGCGATCACGAGAAAATTCGTGACCTGATTGGGAATCAGCTGTTTAGGGACGCCGGGCCACGAGGCCCGGCGCGCTCCATACACTTCCCATTGCTGTCTCAGCCGGTCATGGAGGCATGCCTTAAAGTCCCGACCTGGATGTGGATCGCCGATGGCCAGAATCGCGCAGTTGCCCGACAGGCCTTTGCTGACCATCTGCCGCGCGGCGTTCTTGACCGGCACAGCAAAGGTTCCTACACCGGTCACATGGCGGGTGTGTATACGCGCAACAAGGCAAAGATTCGCGAGTTCCTCGAAGAAGGACAGCTCTGCGCCCACGACCTGCTCGACCGCCCTGCCCTGGCGAGGTTTTTCGCCAACGACCTCGGCTCCAGAGACCTGTCGTTTCTTCGCATTTTCGAACTGTGTACGGCCGAGAACTGGACACGTCAACAAAGTCACGATCCGGCGTGAGCTCCCTCGCCAGCACGATGTGCTGCGGCCTTCATTTCACGCCAGATGCGATATTGCCCGGCCTTTTCCTGACTCGGATCTACGTACCCCTGCAACCAGAATCGGAACCAATCGACGTTGCGTTCGTACACCGCCAGCTTGTGTCGCGGCTGGTACTTGATGTGGGTCTCCTGGGGGAACACGTACATATCCGCTCGATGTGCGTGCAGTAGAGGTATCGCATAGTCCAGCGTGAACCGATATTCCTTCTCCGGCAGCTGGAACAGGATCGGTGCCCGAATCCTGTCGAGCTGATACGCAGGCGAAACCTCCTTCCATCGTTCGGGTGTCTCGTTCGGCGCGCCGAGCTGCCATAGCTTTCGGTAGGTGGTTCGGAAGGAAGCCCGCAGACTGTTGAAAAGGTAGTAGGTGGGCGTCGCCGAGACACCGCTGACGGACGCGGCACTTACTACTTTGGAGTGTGCCAACGTCCACAGCGTCGTCTCGCTGCCATAGCTGAGGCCGCCCATGCCGACACGAGTGCGATCAATGCGTCCTTCGGCAGAGAGGCGCGCCACGACGCCCTCGACAGCCGTACGCCCCTGGTCGTAGTTGGCGGTGGCATCGAGGTGGACTCCGGGAATCGCGTTGATGCATAGCGCCGAGATGCCATCCTCGGCCAACGTGGCAAGCGGCCATTCGTCGCCCACTCCGCCACGAAGGAAGCCATTGCAGTCGTAGAACGTCACAAACAGCGGCGGCAATTGGCCGCCATCCGTTTTTGCCGCCTCGAAAAGCTGGCCCGTGAACTCTCTCCCTTGCGCGTCCTTCCAACGAAGCAGCTTTGCCGGCACCGTGGCCGCAATGTCGGCGTCCAACCCTTGGTTCGGTGCGAACAGAGCTCGCCTCTGGCCACTTTTCACATCGATCGCTTCGAGACGCGGCGGGTGATCGGCTTCCGCAGCCACACACACCAGAGTGTCGGGCGACAGCGCACAAGGAATATCCCAGTAGCGCTGGCTTCCGCTGACCAACCCGCGGGAGAGCACTATCGGCCGAACCGTACCCATGTAGACGTTCCAAGCGTAAATGGATTGCGCATGTCCCTTGTCGTAGTCGTCGGTCGTGAACAGGACTTCGTCGCTTCCGGGCCGCCATTGGATAGCTGTGATCCCCTTGTGGCGACACGGCTCAGCCGTGCAGATGACCGGATGCGATGCATGCTTGTTCGGCAGCATGGCCAGCTCGACGTTCCGGCTTAGAAAGAGGCCCTTGTCCTTGTGCCCAGGTAACAGCACCGCGATGCGCTCATCGCCCGGACTCCGGGCTATCTGATAGCGCGGCGGTTGCAGGCCGTTCCAGATTTTGACCGGCTCCGCCACGAGATCGGGAGAAAGATCGGCCGGCGTCAGCCCGCGCGTCGGATGCTCCGACGCAGGCAGGTCTCGGGTGGTCATCGTCGTCAAGTCGACGGCCTTCCAGCGATCCGGCGCGTTCGCCAGCAAATGCCCGGTCGAGGCCCAGCCCGCCACTCCAGGTATCGCCAGATAACGCCTCGTAGCTGGCCGACCGTTGAGTACGTCCTGCCGAAACAGGCCATCGGCAACATCCACGGAATCGTCAATGCGGATGCCGTGGTCATACTCGGACTCTTCCGCGACGGCGACGGCCTTCCGTGTCGCGCCGACGCTGTACATCAGCGTCTTTCCATCGCTGCTCAGTACAAAATCCCGCACATCCGCTCCATCCGACGTCACCGTGCGGGCCCCAGAGCCATCTGCCGCCGCGTACCAGACCGAGATGCGACCATTGAAGATGGCGCGGTAGTAGATCCGCTTTCCATCCGGCGACCACACGGCTGGCGAAGGCAGCACCGTTCCGTTGACGTACTGGAACAACGGCACGCCCCCATCCGCTACGCGGAGTGGTGGAGCGTTTCCGTCCAGGCTCTGCACATACCATGTCGAGTCGTATGTATTTTTTTCGACCGACGCGCGCTCGGATCGGAAGGCCACATATCGCCCATCGGGTGAGATCGCCGGATTGCCCAGGTCAGTCACCTCCAGCAGGCGCCGCGGTGGAATCACTTCCGCGTGTAAAGGCCCGGGGGCGGCCACCACTAGTACTGCGAGTACACGCCACCAAGCCCCGTGCGCGATGCGCTCTCTGGTTGAACTAACAGAACGCGTGCGTTCCGCGGCGACTACGCACGAGGTGGGTCGATGAAGAATCTTCATGCCCCTTCCCCCTCTACCAACGCTTGGAGACCGAGACGCTGACGAAGCGTCCGATCGCCGTGTAATTGGTGGCGTCGTAGGGCACGTAGGTGGCTACCGGCGCGGTATAGAGCGGCGGTTTGCGGTCCAACAGATTCTGCACGGACAACTCGAGTCTCACGCCCGAAAATGCACCGCCACGTTCAGCGGTGCTGTAGTTGACCGTGGTGTCCAGCGTGGTGAACGAACCGGTTTTCTCCGGCGTCGGCGCGAAACCGTTGGTCACGCCGCCGGTGTAGTTGACGAAACCTGACGCACTGAAACGGCCGGATGTCCACGAGACTCCGGCCCGCCCATTGAGCCTGGCCGGATTGAAGACGGTGCCAGCGAGCGCGTGTTCGGGTTGGCCGGCACTGAGCGCTTGCTTACTGTCGATCCAGCTGGCCGATCCGCGCACCATCAGCTGCCCGCTATCGAGGTCAAAGCGGTACGAGCCCGATAGGTCGATTCCCTTGACCCGCTGCCTTGCCGAGTTCACGTACTGATCGCGGATGATCGCCACAACCTTGCTGGGGTCGTAGGGCGCTCCGGCATAGTTATAAAAGTGACCGCCATAAACGGAGAGCAAGTGCTGTATCTGCTCCGGCGTCGGCGACCAATTCACAAAGGCGGCGTAAGCCGGATTGCGTAAAGCCTCCTGGTACAGGACAGGCTGAACAACGCGGTCGGTATAGTCGATACCGAACCAGGTTAGCTCGGCGTCCAGCCCGGGCAACGCCTCTGGATGCAATGCCAGCGAAGCCGTCCAGGTCTGTGCCCGCTCGGCATGCAGGTCGTCGGTGTTTCCACCGGCGGAAAGCAATGCTGTGGCATCGGCCGGAAGGCCGCTTGCACCCACCGCAGCCGCACTCCACAGATAGGCGTACTTCTCCGAGTAGCGCTGCAGCAACGTCGGGGCTTTGAACGACTTGCCCCAGGAGGCCTTGAAGGTGAGGTCGGCCGTAGGGTCGTAGATCACCCCGAGCTTCGGCGTGGCTACGCGGCCAAAGCTGTCGTAATCCTCGCCACGTACCGCGGCACTGAGTTCCAGGCGATGAACACCTGCGATGTGCGACGAAGGCGCGACAAACGGGAGACTGAGTTCGGCATAGGCGAACCGCGCACTCTCCTCACCGCCGTAGCCACCGCCAGAGCCTTTCGGCTCGACCCGGAACTTGTTCTTTCGGGCCCCAGCTCCCACGGCCAAATGGGCCTCCCCTCCCCCCATCGGAAACAACGGCCCCTCGGCGCCCACCTCCCAAGACCGACTGTCGTTGCAATAGCAGACCTGCGATACAACGCTGCTACCCGCCTTCGACGCCAGACGGCTCACATTCGCGGTGTCGTCCTTGCCGTACGTCGCACCGATCGTGATAGACCACTCATGGCGTAGGAAGAACTCGATACTGGGCGACACCAGCGTGATCGACGTCACCGGGTTGTAGCGGTAGTAGGAGTCTGTCGATACGCCGAGCGATTGCGTCAGATCTCGCCGGTTTCTGAGCGCGTCTAGTCGCAACTCGGCCGCGTCGCCCAATGACTGGTGCGCACTTACAAGGGCATTACGCGCGTGGCTGCCCGGGTAGATCGTATAGGGGTCGAACAGGTACTTGGTGTAGCTGCGCTGGCGCGCGTAAATGGGATCGGCGTCGACATCCTTGAATGTGGCGATCAGGCCACCGCTGGCCCAAGTGGTGCCGGCGGTGGCGGTGTATTCACGCGTCGCCAGCCCGCCTTCGGTCGCTTTACCGTAGCGCGTCGCCAAGGCCACTCCGTCGAAGTCCCGCTTCAGGATCACGTTGGCCACGCCCCCTACCGCATCGGACCCATAGATCGCCGAGGCACCGTCAGGGACGATTTCCAGTCGCTCAACTGCTTCCACCGGGATGGCGCCAATGTCCACGGCTTGGGAATATCCGTCGTAGGCCATGCGGTGTCCGTTGAGTAGCGTCAACGATGCATCGGCACCGAGGCCGCGCAGGTTCAAGGCGGAACCGCCGGTGGTATCGCCAAGGCCGCTGGCGACGCCCATGACGCCCGGATTCTGCCCCCCGTTGAAGTTCTGCGGCACGCTGCGGATGACTTCGCCCAGATCGGTGAAGCCTTCCTGCTGGATCTGTTCGCTGCCGATGGTGATCACTGGCGAGGGCGTGGTGCCGCCGCGGATGCGGGTGCCGGTGACCGTGATGGTCTGCAGGTTGGTGGGGGCTGGCGTGTCGGCGTTGGCCGATTCGGTCGCTGGCGTTTTGGCGGGAGCGTGTGTGGCGGGCGCCCTGCCCTGCTTGTCCGTCTTGGCCGATGTGTCCTGGGCCGCGGCCTGCTCGCTGACGCCGGTGGCGGCGGCGAGCAAGGCGATGGAAATGGCGTTACGTAGCGTGCGTGTCTTCATCGTGCGTCCTTTGCTTCCCCTGGGTTGGTGCGTTACCTGTCGCAGTTGATCTCAGGTAGCTGATGCCCTTCTCAGCGCTCTCCCGATCCATATCTCCGATCAGCGCCCGCGTCTCTTCACGCCCCTCCCCGAGTCCACCCTCGATCCGCTCCAAGCGGGCGCTCGACAAAAGGCTCCATCACTACGTTAAACGTAGCTAGCTTAAAACTACGTTTTACGTAGTATCGATGTCAAGCATCCGCCGGGAAGCTGCTGCATATCGCAACCGGATGTGCACGCATGCCAAGGCCAAGAAAGGAGCCAGCAACGATCTATGGCCGCCGCCTGAGGGAGGCGAGAGACAGTTACGGTTTCAATCAGATCGAGCTGGGCGTAGCGATAGGGCTGGACGTCGGCTGCGCGAGCAGCCGCGTCAGTCGGTACGAAACCGGCCAACATCAAGTGAACCATCAGGTGCAGGCGCTGTTCGCCAAGGCATTGGTGCTACCCCTGACGTACTTCTACATCGAGGGCGATGACGAAGCGCGATCGGTCCTCGCAGCTTCGCGCAGCGACAAGCCAGTCAAGCTGAAAGAGGCGGTGCAAAGGAAGATCGAGGCGAAGTAGGGCGCGAAAAAAAGCCGCCGCCACGCGTCAACCTTGCCGTCTCGACATACAGAAAGGTGAGACCTTTCGTCCGCAGCCTCCTCCGGCGGCCGTGACGCCTTTACCTCCTTCGAGGGACTCTGTAGCACGTCAGGAAGAATTCTCCCAACCGCTCCAGTCGTAGTTACGTTAAACGTAGTATCGCCATGATGCGCGTATCCGGAAGCTTCCTGCATGGAAGTTCAGGACATATGCGCCCGTGACTGATAAGGGGCTGCTCCCCGTTTACAGTCGTCGACTACGTGAGGCACGCGAGGCCTTCGGCATCTCGCAGCGCGCGCTTGGCATCGAGGCTGGCCTAGATGAGTTCGTCGCCAGCACTCGAGTCAACCGTTATGAAACGGGTGTGCACCAACCGGATCTGCTGACCCTTCAGCGGCTTGCGGCGATCCTCAAGCTTCCAGTGGCGTATTTCTACGCCGAAGACGATGACTTGGCGCAGTTGATTGCCGATTTCAAAAAGCGGAAAAGGGGAAAACGCTGATCGTGGAAGTGAGGTGGTCGCGCCTAAGGCCCTTACCACCAGCGATCCCACCCTCCGAAAGCGCGTAGCTGCCAAGGCGTGAGCAGCGGAAAAAAAAGCGCCCCGAGCGGGGCGCAATTCATAGCTCCAAGGAGGCGAGAGCTATTCAGAAGGGTCGTAGTGCTTCGGCGTCGGTTCCGCCTGACATTCCGTGCCGGCCGGCGAGCGCCTTGGCAGCTTGGTCGGTTTGGGCCGGACACCGAAGCGACTTCAGTCTGCACCCGATGGATGCAGTGAGGCTGTAGGTGAAGGCCCTCACCGCGCGTGGGGCGGCGCTGCGGTGATCTACCCTGCCAAGCGACACAGAACTTAATTACTCCTTTTTCTCCGCCGGCGCAGCTCCCCGACCCAGCACCTTCAAAGCTGTCGATGGCGGCCATCCCGATGGCGCACTCTCATTCAGCAGCACCTGTCTCAGAGAGGCATGAATGGCTCTCCACTCGCACGGCGGATCTGCAGGCAGTCATCACACAGTCGAAGCGTGTCCACGCCTCCCGCAGGCCGATGTCCCTCGTCGAGGCGATAGTCCTCTGCAGGATTGTCGCCGCAGACCGAGCAGACGTCCTTCCGACCAGCATCCTCAAGGACAAAGCGCGTCATCTTGGCCTGAGCCGGATTCCATCGGCTCAGGGCCGCAAACCATTCGTCCGTATGCGGAACCAGAGCTGGTGATGGCACAAGTTCGATATGTCCATGCGCTTCGAGCCACTTGGCTGCGACTTCGACACGCTGGCTGTGAAGCACCGCCAATGTCTCATACAAATCGGCCATAACTCGGAAGAACTTCAGCCCATACTCCCTTGAAAGCAACGTGTAACCGCCACGATTCACAATAAATCGGTTAGGCCCAGCACTTTCGTCGTCCAAGGTCTTCCAGCAATAGCCCTCCACTTCCGAGTCTGGCACGACATTCATAAGAGCGAGATCGTACTGCCAGGGATTTTTTCTGCGCTCCACTTTCCAAAGGGACAGATAACCAGAGCTCTCCAGAAGTCCGCAGAAGTGATCGTCCTGCTCCGGGTGCTCCACCAAGTGACGATGGAGATCATCGAATGTCTGTATCCGCGGATCCTTCTCGCGGGCACCACCCAAAACGGCATTGATCGCCGAGCGCATGCGCTGCGGAATGTCGTCAGCCTCCCGCCAAGCTGAAGCATCCTCTACAGATATCGGCTTGGTCGCATCCGGTACGACGACAAGGAGGGCACTCGCCTTGATGTCGGCAGGGGAGCAGAAGTTCGGATCCTCCACCAGATGAATTCCTGCAGAGGCAAATGCCTGCGCAACAAGCCGCGAGCAGAATTGCTTGGTGCTCCATTGACGCGCCCCTCCAAATCCAGCCAACAGAGCCTCTCGAACCGAGTATTCTGTACCGATATGCCCCCGCATATAGGTGGTGACGGCGGACAACTCTTCCGCAGAAATGCCGGAGCGGAGCCGCAGCACATGAATCGCGCACTCCTCCTCAAAGTGAGTTCGTTGCGTGTTACGCGCATGGACACCTTCGCCAGTCGCGTCGATGACAGAGCAATGCTGTACGTAGACCATCGCGTGCGAGACGTCGCTGCGCGTGGCCATCCGGATCGCCTTACTAATCGCTTCCGAGGTCGTCGTAAGCACGATGTCCCCCGGATGGAGAACCGCTTCGTCCAGCCGCTTCACACGCCTATCGCGCTCGTCACTCACATCCATGCCGCCACTCCTTGCTGGTTACTACTGACGACGGACGCCACAACCACCATGCGTGAAAAATCAAGGCACAGCCTCACTCCCCTAACCTCCCTCAGCATACCAAGTGGCAACTCGCACCCTTTCTGCCACATGGTTGAACGGGCGTCGAAGGGCGGCTTCTGCCAACCTTCGACCGGAAGGACTTGAACCTTTGATCTCCCGGATTTAGGCTGAGGCCCGGCCTTGGCTGCCACCCTGCTGCGTGGGAAAAGCCTGCTAGACAACAGCACTCACATCGCCCTTCCGGTCGATCTGGCAAGCAGCATGCCCGAACAAAGCTCTCGCTTTGCGACCGCCTGTTGAGGATTGTGAGATGTTCTCTACCCATGAAGTTATCGATGCCCTTAAGGAGGCATCCTTCGACCAGGAACCGATCGAGGGTCTGACCCATTGCCAACTGCTTGAGGGTCGCGCAAAAGAGCTCGGTTTCGAAAGCTACCACCACCTCCGAACGTTGTTGATGAGCGTACCTGAGGAGCTCTTCGAGCACTTTTCCCTAGCTTTGATGCGAAAGATCTGCTCACGGCGCATGCCAACCCTGGATTGCGCCTATTACGAGTTCATCGTTCTACCCGACAGAGGCATTGGCTTTTACAGCCACTTCATTGGTTGGGACCGCCTCGCAGAGGAGGTTCGGGTACCTCGACCGCTGGTTGGGAGGCCAACCGCAAGTGGGCTTCGTGGGGTGGCGGATCACCCCATTTACGTTCTCGAATCCACAAAGGAAGTGAGTGCTTGGCAGGCTAGCTGGCGCACTACTGCGCTGATGCCTGAAGCGCTGGCGAGGGAAACCTTCTCCCGCTCCTTCAACAAGGAACATCTCGTTGACGCCAATCCCCCGCTGCATCTGATCCGTCGTCCGGGAAAATACGTAAGCAACATCGCGCGCGATCTGTAGGAACTTCAACAATGAACGGGGCGAGATCTCGCCCCGTTCATTGTTGAACACCCGGCTGGGCGCGCCAGTATTCGATGGCTCGATAGTAAGCTTTACATGGCATGCCATGTCTGTAGCTTTCGCCGAAAAATCCGCCGGCTCTTGCCAGAGGTTCGCGGGGTGCTTCGCCTGCGATACATCCTTCCGCCTGTCAGTGCTCGCTGACCAAGGACGTCGGTGGCAGGAGCAGCTCTGGCCGCTTGATATCTGCGCCACTGGATACCGCTTCCATGAGGACTGCCACGAAATTCGCCCAAAGCTCCAGGCACCGCTCAGCTAGGGCCAAGGCGTCAATTGTGACTACCGGCGAAAGGATCGTATATCTCCCTCTCAATACCTCTCCACCCCCACGTCCAGTTAGCCATGTTGAAACCCTGTACTCCCTGAGCGCCAGGTGAGGTTGCCCGCCTGTTCTTGTTGTGCGCGTTAGCCTGCAATGCTTGGAGCCATTGCAAAGATCGGCACATACACGCAAGGCCTCGTGCCGGTTGATGAAGGCGTTCACCTGTGCTTGCGTCATGCCTACTTTGTTTTGATGAGCGACCCAGTCGCCAATATGGTGGCAGTGAACAAAGAACGAGATTACGTCATCCTCGTAACGGCCCCTATCATGCTCATCGGAGCATGTCCCAGCATAGATTTCTCGGACGCGCTCCAGGTATCGCTGCGCCCTGTCGATTTGCTCCATGCTTTGTCCTACTGTTACATGACGATAGTGGTGTAACCCGCGTTCGGAAGAAGGATAAAGTCTATTAATACATCCGCCATCCAACAAAATAATTGATAAAAGGGGCTTTACATGCCGAAGATCTGTCATTCTGACCCGTCAAGAATCCGGCTACGCGAGCTAGCTCTGAATAACGCAATAGAAAGGCAATGTTCGCCAAAATGGATTCTTCGGCAATGGAGCCGATTCATTAGAGAGCGTGACCTATACCGCTGCGTATGTTGCGACTCCGAAGACGGCATTCAGGCCCATCACATCGTGCGAAAAACTCTCTATCCCTGGGGAGCAACAGAGACTGGAAATGGAATTACGCTGTGTAGCGAGTGCCATCGACGCGTACACGAAAAGTCAAATGGCCGTCCAGACTTGTCAGCCCCCCTGAGCGAGGCTGATGATCAGGACGAATGGGCATTCCTTTTTGGATTAGCATTCGATGATGCCCAGCGACGAGGCCTCGATCAGGACCATTTTTACTTCCTTCCAGATCACATGTTGAAGTTCTTCGTGAACATCCAAGGATACGAGGACTTGTACGGAATGGTTATGCGAGGTGAGATTAGTCGCATTCGATTCGCCCATGAAATCTGCCGCGTTATGCCTGAGGTGTGGTACAGCAACTTGGTTGCAGAAGCCATTGCGGCGAACCTTTGAACCACCGTCCACAGATCACCTTTCAAGTCGACCATACGTCCTCCTCTACCAACGTCGTCAGTGGCTGGATGGCCCGAGCAGTAGGGAAGCAAAAAAGCGAAAACGAGGGGCGGCTAATTAAGCTAGGTCGGCGCTGCGCCGCCAGATGATCGAACCTAGCTAGCCAAGCCCCTTTTATCGAGTGCCACGAGCAAAAAGCGGGCATGTCAATTCATCTTAGTTGGAACCAACTTTGCGATGATAAAAGCAGAGACCGCAGCAGGAACCGCATTTGCGATCATGTCCCTAAGAGCGGTTAGTCCGGAAACAGATTTGAAGCTGAAAAAATCGGGAAACCCTTGGATTCGCGCAGCTTCTTGAGGTGTAATAGTTCGACGACGGGTTGGGTGCACAAACCGCCCTTGGCCCATAGACCCAAAGCCACTCGTAAGTGTCTGCGCAGGAACATTCGGACGCAATCGTCCATACATAGAAGCATAGGAATGAGGCTTATCCCTATGGCATGGCGGCCTCAGATGATTAGGAAGGTCATAGAGATCATTATCAAAAAGGTAGTCGATCCTATCTTGATTTATCTTGGATACGCGCTGCAGAAAGGGCTGCCCCGACAGAGATCCAGCCACATCTTGCAAATCATCAATGAAATCAATCAATCTTGGTGAAGACGTCAGCGAATCAATTTCAGTAGACATGGCCTCAAGATCGCTTTGATTGTGCACTCGAGAGCCTACCAAAAGGTGGCGTTTGCGTTTTTGAGGGACGCCTAAGTTCGAAGTGTCCACGACGATCTGAATAACTGCATAGCCGGCTTTGGACAAGATTTTTTCCGCGGCCAGAACGACTCCCTGAGAGGAGTGCACTACCGCCGGCACATTTTCAATCAAAACAATCTTAGCCCCGCTCTTGATGGCAAACTCAGCAGGCACCGTATAAAGCTCGTTTCTTGCATCAACCCGCCGAGTACTGTTATTAAGATCGGAATGACCTTGGCAGGGTGGGCCAGCCACCACGACATCCAACTGCCGAGACGGGATATTCAATTTAGACCCTAAGTCACTGATATCAATCTTCTTGGCGAACCTACCAAAATTGTCGCGATAGACATCGATCGCTTCAGGCCAGTTGTCCACCGCCAATTCGATTTCGAAAGGCCGCCTCAGAACCCGAGCGGCTAAAAAAGCCCCCAATGTTAGGCCGCCACAACCGCAAAACAGATCTGCTATACGAAGCACGGGACCATCAAACTTAATTGATGGCCAGCGCCTCATCTTGAGGATCTCAGACCAGAAATCGGCGGAGGTCAAATTATGCGCTTTCAATTTACGAATCATGCCACCAATGACGCCTTTAGCTTATTAGCTATATGCAATTCAACGTCCTTAACCGCTCGCAAAAGAAGCGCACGAACTGCTTTGTACTTTTTCTCTAATTCGCTCGCGGTTTGATCCTTGCCGAGCTCGGAAAAGGATTTGGCTCCGTGCGCCAGATCATTTCTAGCCCCTTTTATTTCGACCAGGGCCTTCTCCGAATATGAACCTGATCTAGATATGCCGTAGTTATCCCAAACCTCTCTGATTTTTCGCGAATCCACATTGCCGCTAAAAACACCATCTCTTCTGAAGGCAGCCACCGCAAGATCCAACATTTCATCGCGCATCTTTTTCACAAGATCTTTCGGATTTGTCTCTTTCGCACATTTAAGGACCATAGCTTTAAGCTGATCGTCCACAACCACGAATCCAAGCTTTTCTGCTCGAAGATGATCAAAAATCGACTCTATTGCATTAGTCATGGTCGATTCCATTAAGTTGTAGATCATCAGAAGAGATGAAGCCTTCATCGTAGCCATAAGGGAGACGTCGAGACCTACATCACCCTCAAGCCTCTTGAGGTACGCGATGTACGTGTCGATCTCTTCGCATCGCCTATTGAAATCATCTTCAACGGCGCTCATTCGCGCCCCGCGAGAAGTGAATCCCTTACATATTCAATACGTGCTCGGAGCCGCGGCAGTGAATTGCTCGCGTCTGAGACGGTCAGATCCTTAAATTCGTCGGACTCTATCCATTCTAGTATCGACGCCTTTCTAACTTTTAGCTCGGGGTCCACCCGCTGTGCCAAGGTTATCCCGCAAGCTAAAGCCTCGAAGCGCACCCTAGGCGTAGTTTTTGCGCTCGGACTTTTCTTAAATCCATAGGGCAAATTCTCTTGAGCAAAGAGGATCATTTTTTGAAATTGAGACCTTAAGACCTCTTCGTTAAAGTTGACCTGATTGGCTTTCAGATACGCACTCAAAAATTTTCCGACATCATGCTTGAATTTTTCATACTGATCACAATACGCAAAGTAACGCAGCACGAGCTCCTCCGCCTCTTCCCGCCTTTGCTTCGCGTAGGAAAGGGGACAGACCTCCCTAAATACAGGCTCCGCCGCACAACTCTTGATAAAGTCGTAGAAGGGACCGGTATAAATGCCCTTCCTCTTCTCCATGTCTCTCAGCTCTTCGCTGCCGGTATTAATTCGCTCAAAAATATCTCGCCGAACCTGCTCATCGGCTTTGCTTGATAGCTCTATTACACGCACTGGCTGTCGCTTAAATTTTCGCTGCCGCGAAATATCAAAGTCTTTAAATTGAAAGCCATTTAATGCATCACATTTCTCAAGCCCTTGAAGCGTCAGGCCGCCGGAAACGAACGATGCCAGAGTCCGCAGTCGCTGAGATCCGTCAACAACTTCAGCACGCCCTTCGTCCTGAGAAATGTCACGCTCCAGGTTAGCAATAAAGATGTATGGAATAGGCAAACCAAGCATGACCGATTCAATGAATTTGCTTTGCCTGTTCTCCCCCCAAACAAAACTGCGCTGGTAGGTAGGAATGAAGATTTCGTTTTCGTCGTCCTCGATGCCATCCAGATATTTCTGAACAAGAAGCTCGACCGTGAACTCTTTAGTTTGATACTCGACTTCCCTTTGATGGATCCTAATCTGAGATTCCGCTTCGTCGCGGCGCTCATCAGTGATCCGGATTTGTTCCTTTTTCATAGTCGTAGCCCTCGAAGACTGAGCATATTTCAAGTCGTCGCATAGTCCATTGTTCTGAGGAGCAGAGCAACTCCGCTACTACGTCGCTGCGGCGGATTGAGCCTTCAACCTCATATTGCGCACAGTTTCTTTGCGTGGCGTTAATGGTCCGTCGCGCATCAGCATTTATGCCCCCCGCAAAGAAAAGGGCGACATAATTGCCGCCCCGCGCCTTCTTCGACAGCACCCCTAGTCGCTTAGCCGCACTTGCTATACCCGCAATTCAAACAAGTCTGGCATCCATCCATCAGCACCAGCGCCTGGGTATTGCACTTAGCGCACAGCGTGGCACCGGGCGGGAAGCCGCTGGCACTCGTCTCGCCTGCCGCCTCAGCCGGCGCAGCCTCCGCCTTCTTGCCACTAGCCGCCTGCTCGTAGGCGGCGCGCTTCTCGGCGATGAGCTTGCGGGTGGACTCGTCCATCTCCGGGTCGTGGATGAGGCCGATGTTCTTCATGTGCTGCTCGATCACCGCGCCGATCTCGGCGACGATGCTGGGCATGTAGACGCCGCCGGACTTGAAGTAGCCGCCGCGCGGGTCGAACACGGCCTTCATCTCTTCGGCCAGGAAGGTGACGTCGCCGCCCTTGCGGAACACGGCGGAGATGATGCGGGTGAGCGCCACGATCCACTGGAAGTGGTCCATGTTCTTCGAGTTGATGAAGATCTCGAAGGGGCGGCGCTGTTCGTGCGGGGTGCCGGCGTTGAGCACGATGTCGTTGATGGTGACGTACAGGGCGTGCTCGAACAGCGGCGACTTGATCTTGAAGGTGGAGCCGATGAGCTGCTCGGGGCGCTCGACGCTCTCGTGCATCTGGATCACTTCGGCCTGCTTGGGCTCGGGCTTGGCGGCCTTGGGCGCGGCGGGGGCGGCGGCCGGCGCGGCCTTGTCTTCGGGCTTGACGACGGCGTAGCCCTTGATTTTCTTTTCGATCTTGATCGCCATGGTGTGTCTCGTTTGTCTGGGGCGCGTCGGAGGCGGCCGGGTGGTTCGTTTTGCCTGCGAATGCGGGAATCCACTCTTGGTTGCGCGGGGCGAAGAGCAAAAATGGATTCCCGCTTTCGCGGGAATGACGGCTAGGAGGGTTGGTGGCTAGGGAGGGTTGGCGGCTAGGGAGGTGTTGATGGCTAGGGAGGCTGGCGGCTAGGGAAGGTTGGCGGCTCGTGGGCCTGGCGGCGTAGCTGTCGGTTTTAGCGGTGCATGTGGCGGCGGTTCTGCGGGCGCTGGGGGCGCGAGATCCAGCCCGATGCTGGAGTAGCGCGTTCGGCGCTTGGGCGGAACCGAGCCTTGCTGGAGAAAAGACAGCCGGCCCGGCGAGCCGGGCCGGCTGCGTTGACGACTTACTTCTTGCGGGCGGCCTTCTTGGCGGCGGGCTTCTTCGCCTTCGCCACCTTCACGCTCGCCTTCTTGCTGGCAGTGGACCTCTTGGCTGCCTTGGGGGCGGCCTTTTTCACAGCGGCCTTCTTGGCCGTCTTCTTGGGGGCGGCTTTCTTCGCCGTCTTCTTGCTGCTGACTTTCTTCACGGCCTTCTTGGCGGCGGCCTTTTTCGGCGCGGCCTTCTTGGCGGTTTTCTTGGCGGCTGCCTTCTTGGGGGCGGCCTTCTTCGCTGCTGCCTTCTTCACCGCTTTCTTGGCGGTTTTCTTGGCGGCGGCTTTCTTCGGTGCAGCCTTCTTGGCGGCGGCCTTCTTCACCGCCTTCTTGGCGGTCTTCTTGGCGGCTGCCTTCTTCGGTGCGGCCTTCTTGGCTGCAGCCTTCTTGGCGGGCTTCTTCTTGGCCGGGGCCTTCTTCGGCGCGGCCGGGGTCACGGCCGGCATCGCCGGCTGGGCCACGGGCGCCGCGTCAGCGGCCGGTGCAACAACGTCTTTCACTTCGGTATCGATGGACATGGTTGGGGTTCCCCTCCGACTGTTATTGGTGCTTGCCGTGCGCCCGCAGCGGAGACCGCCGCGGGCAAGACTAGAACTCTCTGTTGCCGGCCCTCTTTCGAGAACTCAGAACTTGCCGTAATAGCCTTCCTTCAGAGCATCGAAGAGGTTGGCGGCGGTGTGCATTTCACCGTCGTATTCCACCTGCTCATTGCCCTTCAGTTCGACAACGCTACCGTCTTCCAATTCGAAGCGGTAGAGGGTGTTCTCAAGGTCGGCTTCCTTCACCAGCACGCCCTGGAATGCGGCGGGGTTGAAGCGGAACGTGGTGCAGCCCTTGAGGCCCTGTTTGTACGCGTAGAAGTAGATGTCCTTGAAGTCTTCGTAGGGGTAGTCGGTGGGCACGTTGGCGGTCTTGGAAATGGACGAGTCGATCCATTTCTGCGAGGCGGCCTGGATGTCCACGTGCTCCTTGGGGCTGATGTCGTCGGCGGCCACGAAGTAGTCGGGCAGCTTGGCCTCGGCCTCGGTGCTGAAGGGCATGGCCTTGCCGTTGATCAGCTCGCGGTAGGCGAGCAGCTCGTAGCTGTACACCTCCACCTTTTCCTTGGACTTCTTGCCCTCACGGATCACGTTGCGCGAGTAGTGGTGGGCAAAGCTGGGCTCGATACCGTTGGAGGCATTGTTGGCCAGCGACAGCGAGATCGTGCCGGTGGGCGCGATCGAGGAGTGATGGGTGAAGCGCGCGCCGGTTTCGGCCAGCTCGTTCACCAGGTTGGGCGCCACGGTGGCGATGCGCTGCATGTAGCGGCTGTACTTGGCGTGCAGCTTGGCGCCGGTGATGGTGTCACCCACCTTGTAGCCGTCCTTCGCCATTTCCGGACGCTTGCGCAGCATGTCGCCGGTAACGGTGAACTCGCGGGCGAGGATGGGCGCGGGGCCCTTTTCCTTGGCCAGCTCCAGCGCCACTTCCCAGCCGGCCACGGCCATTTCGCGCGAGACGTCTTCGGTGAAGCTCACCGCATCGGCGGTGCCGTAGCGCATCTTGAGCATGGTGAGCGTGGACCCTAAGCCCAGGAAGCCCATGCCGTGGCGGCGCTTGTTCATGATCTCGTCGCGCTGCTGCGGCAGCGGCAGGCCGTTGATCTCCACCACGTTGTCGAGCATGCGGGTGAACACCTTCACCACTTCGCGGTACTCGTCCCAGTCGAAGCGGGCCTTGGGGCCGAACGGGTCGCGCACGAAGGTGGTGAGGTTGACCGAGCCGAGCAGGCACGAGCCGTACGGCGGCAGTGGCTGCTCGCCGCACGGGTTGGTGGCGCGGATGTGCTCGCACCACCAGTTGTTGTTCATCTCGTTGACCTTGTCGATCAGGATGAACCCGGGCTCCGCGTAGTCGTACGTGGAGACCATGATCATGTCCCACAGGTGACGGGCGCGGATGGTGCCGTAGATCTTGCAGGCGACCAGGCCGTCTTCGCGGGCGATGTAGTTGTCGTGGGTGGGCCACTCGCGCCACACCACCTTGCTGGCGTCGTTGAGGTCGAGCTCGCCCTGCTCCTTGACGTGGATGGGGAAGACCATCGGCCAGTCGGTGTCGTGCTCCACCGCCTGCATGAAGCCGTCGGTGATCAGCAGGCTGAGGTTGAACTGGCGCAGGCGGCCATCTTCGCGCTTGGCGCGGATGAACTCTTTGGCGTCCGGATGGGAGATGTCGAACGTGCCCATCTGCGCGCCGCGGCGGCCGCCGGCGGAGGACACGGTGAAGCACATCTTGTCGTAGATATCCATGAACGACAGCGGGCCGGACGTGTAGGCGCCGGCGCCGGACACGTACGCGCCGCGCGGACGCAGCGTGGAGAACTCGTAGCCGATGCCGCAGCCGGCCTTCAGCGTGAGGCCGGCCTCGTGCACCTTCTCCAGGATGTCGTCCATGGAGTCGCGGATGGTGCCCGAGACGGTGCAATTGATGGTGGAGGTGGCGGGCTTGTGCTCCAGCGCGCCGGCGTTGGAGGTGATGCGGCCGGCGGGAATCGCGCCGCGGCGCAGCGCCCACAGGAAGCGTTCGTTCCAGTGTTCGCGCAGCTCGGGGGTGGCCTCCACTTCCGACAGCGCGCGCGCCACGCGACGGTAGGTTCCATCCACGCTGTCGTCGACCGGTTCGCCGGCCTTGTTCTTCAAGCGGTATTTCTTGTCCCAGATGTCGTAGGACGCCGGCTGCAGAGGGATCTCCACAGCGTCACGACCCACTGCTGGCGCGCGAGCGGTACTCATCGGTTTACTGACCTCCGGGTGCCGCCTCACGACGGCACGTAGTTGTATTCGACCAGACCGTTCGCAACGACTCGCCGGCTCTTGGCCCAGGCTCTTTGGCCCGTGGCCGACCTACCTTGCAGGATCGCTTGTTGCGACGGCCTCCCCCTTCGAGAGACAACCATCACCACACCAGCTCTGGGGTGAAACCCAGGGACGCGCACACAAGATATTGTGGTGCGAACGGATGGAGACCGTACTGCTGGGCGCGCGGGTTGTAAAGAATTTTTTGCGCGTTTTGACGGTAGGGCGACAGCACGCGCGGAGCATGTCGCGACATGCATCGGCGGGCGCTGCGCGGCGGCCCGCGCCAGCACTGGAAATGCCCTGCGACACCCCGCACATCGCCTCGCCGGAACCCATGCGCGCGGCGGCAGTCGAACAGCGGTTCGCGGCGGCGGATGATCGGTCGCTCCGCGCCGCATGGCACGAGATCGCACGAACGAGGAGGAAATCGATGAAGCACTGGATGGGTCGCATCACGCGCACGCTCGGACTGTGCAGCGTGCTGGCGCTGGGCGCGCTGCCGTTGACCAGCCGCGCAGCGCTGCCGCCGGCGGTGGATGGCCAGCCGATGCCTTCGCTGGCGCCGATGCTGCACAAGGTGACGCCGGCGGTGGTGAACATCTCCACCAAGACGCGCGTGCCGGTGCGCGATCCGTATTTCGACGATCCGCTGTTTCGCCAGTTCTTCGGCCTGCCCGACACGCCGCGCGAGCGCACCGAGCAGAGTCTGGGCTCGGGCGTGGTGGTGGATGCGGCCAAGGGCTACATCCTCACCAACAACCACGTGGTGGGCGGCGCCGACGACATCACGGTGACGCTGCAGGACGGGCGCAACTTCAAGGGCACGCTGATCGGCACCGACCCGGATACCGACGTGGCGGTGGTGCAGATCAAGGCCAGCGGGCTGCAGGCGCTGCCGATGGCCGACTCCTCCAAGCTGCAGGTGGGCGATTTCGTGGTGGCGGTGGGCGACCCGTTCGGGCTGGGCCAGACGGTGACCTCGGGCATCGTTTCGGCGCTGGGCCGCTCAGGCCTGGGCGGCACCAACTACCAGAACTTCATCCAGACCGATGCCTCGATCAACCCGGGCAACTCCGGCGGCGCGCTGGTGAACCTGCGCGGCGAACTGGTGGGCATCAACTCGATGATCTTTTCGCCGTCGGGCGCCAGTGCGGGTATCGGCTTTGCGATTCCCACCAACCTCTCTGGCGAGGTGATGAAGCAGCTCATTGCGCACGGCAAGGTGCAGCGCGGCAGCCTGGGCGTGCAGACGCAGGACATCACCCCGCGCATCGCCAAGCTGCTGGGCGTGAGCAACACCGAAGGCGCGGTGGTAACGCGGGTGAGCGAGGGCTCGCCGGCGGCGGCCGCGGGCATCGAGCCTGGCGACGTGCTCACCACGCTCAACGGCAAGCCGCTGCGCGACAGCGACGAGCTGCGCAACAGCGAGGGCCTGCTGCCGCTGGGCAGCGAGGTGACGCTGGGCCTGCTGCGCGAGGGCAAGACGCGCCAGGTACACGCCACGCTGGCGGCGGAGAAGCTGGCCACGGTGGAAGGCGCGCGGCTCGACCCGCGGCTGACCGGCGTAAGTTTCAGTGAGCTGAGCCAGAGCGAGCGCTCGCAGGGGCTGGCTGGTGTGCGCGTCACCGCGGTGCAGCCGGGCAGCATCGCCGCGCGCGCGGGGCTGCAGCAGGGCGACGTGCTGATCGGCATCGGCAACCGCCGCATCACCAGCGTGCGCGGGCTGCAGGCGCTGGCCGGGGTGCGTCCGCGCCAGCTGGCGCTGGCGATTGCCGACGATCAGGGCATGCACTACGTACTGATGAACTGACGCGCCGGCTAACGACCGGCGCACAGGCGGACAGTGAAGCGGCGCACAGGGGCGCCGCTTCCTTAACGCCAGCCATTGCGCGTGCTTGATGTTTGGGGGGCGGACCGATGAAATAGCCCTCTTTCCGCCTTGCCCCTGCCCGCAAGGCGCCGCGTTACGCCCTGTGGTTTTCCCAAGCACGTCGTCCGAGGTAGCTCATCATCATGTCCGTCCGTCTAGTCCGTCTGCTGCCTGTCGCCCTGATC
The DNA here is from genome assembly GCF_051962475.1 of Dyella sp. Taxonomy (GTDB): domain Bacteria; phylum Pseudomonadota; class Gammaproteobacteria; order Xanthomonadales; family Rhodanobacteraceae; genus Dyella_A. The sequence goes on along the minus strand of NZ_JBQCCF010000020.1, from coordinate 12,072 downwards.
GGTGCCTGCCTCGTCGCCACCACGCCCGTTGTCGCCAAGACGCACGGATCCAGCGGCAAGTCCGCCCACGGCAAGTCCGCGCCGAGCGCGAGCGGCTCGCTGATCTGGCGCGGCGACGTGACCGTGGCGCATGGCGTGGTGACCGACGTGGCGCAGGCCTGGCAGAAGGCCGGCCACGGCCGCATCGAGCTGCAGACGTTCAATACCGCCTCGGGCCTGGATGCCGTGCGCACCGGCACGGCGGACCTGGCCGGCGCGGCGCGCGGCGCCAGCGGCAGCCCGCAGGAAGCCGGCCTCACCTTCACGCCGGTGGCGTGGGACGGCCTGGTGATGGTGACGCACCCGTCCAACCCGGTGAGCAGCCTCACGCTGTCGCAGGTGCACGACATCTACTACGGCAAGATCACCAACTGGAGCCAGGTGGGCGGCAAGAACGAGCCGATCGACCTGTACGCCGTGGCCAGCCCGGCCGACGGCGTGGAGTTCAGCCTGCGCAAGCTGCTGTTCGGCCGCGGCACCCAGCCGGTGGCTGCGCCGCGCCTGTACGTGAACACCACCAAGCTGCAGGAAGGCATTGCGCTCGATCCCAAGGGGCTCGGCGCCACCACGCTGTCCAACGCGGTGGGCAACCCGAAGATGAAGATGATCCGCATCAACGGCGTGGCGCCCTCCACCAGCACCGTGGCCAGCGGCAGCTATCCGTTGTTCACCCAGCTCTACCTGATCACCAATTCCAACAGCCCGAAGGCCGCGCAGACGCAGGAGTTCGTGGACTTCGTGAACTCCGACGCGGCCAAGGCGGTGATCCGCCGCCACGGCCTGGTGCCCTACCAGGACGGCGCCACGCTGGCCTCGATGGACGACGCGCGCCGCGCGCGCATCCTGGCCGAAGTGGGCGCCCGCGCCGTGCCGCCGACCGCCGCCAAGCCGCCGATCGCCGCGCCGGGCGCCACCTACGCTTCGCAGGCGGCGCAGGCGCCGACCTCCGAGCGCACGCTGGCCGCTCGCCAGGCGCTGGAAGAACGTCGCGCCAAGGAAGCCGAAGCGAAGAAGGCCGCGGCCGCGCCGCGTGCGAGCCTGGCCGGCGTGAGCGGTGAAGCCACCACGGTGGAGAAGGCCGACGACAGCCGCTTTGCCAAGGTCACCGCCACCGCCTACGACACCACGCCGAAGGGCGCCAAGTCGTACAAGGTGAGCCGCGGCGACACGTTGTTCTCCATCGCGCGCAAGCACTCGGTGGATGTGGCCGACCTGCGCCGCTGGAACCACCTCACCAGCGACAGCGTGAAGCCCGGCCAAACCCTGGTTGTCAGCCAGCACTGATCGCCGTGGAGGGAGGCATCCGCGCGGTCACGCTGGACCTGGATGACACGCTGTGGCCGGTGCTGCCGGCGCTGGAACGCGCCGACCAGGATGTGGATGCCTGGTTGCGCGAACACCATCCCGCGGTGGCGGCGGCCTGGCCCATTCCGGCGATGCGCGAGCTGCGTGCCCGCATCGCCGCCGAGCGGCTGGACCTGGCGCACGATTTCACCACCCAGCGCCACCTGACCATGCGCTACGCGTTCGCCGCCTGCGGGCTGGACGAGGCGCCGGTGGAAGCGCTGTGGGAGGTGTACTTCAGCGCGCGCAACCGGGTGGAGCTCTACCTGGACAGCTTGCCGGCGCTGCGCCGCATCGCCGCGCGCTGGCCGGTGGCCAGCCTCACCAACGGCAACGCCGACCTGGAGCGCGTGGGCATCGCGGCACACTTTCGCCACCACGTGAGCGCGCGCGAGGTGGGCGTGCCGAAACCGCAGCCGCAGATTTTCCACGCCGCCGTATCGCAGCTCGGCGTGGCGCCGCACGAGGTGCTGCACGTGGGTGACGACCCGGTGCTCGACGTGGCCGGCGCGCGCGACGCCGGGCTGCGCACGGCCTGGATCAATCGCCGCGGCGATCCCTGGCCGACGGAGCTCGGCGAGCCGCCCGAACTGGACTTGCCGGACATGGCCGCCCTCGCCGACTGGCTCGAGGCACAGCATCCGGCGTAGGCAGCGATCGCCCAAAGCGCGCATCATGTCGCGTTGTCCGATGTGCCCGTTGCGAACGCGCTGCGTTTCCCCGATGTCGGACGACACCTAATCACGCCAGCGCGCCGGAGACGGCGCGACGCCAAGGAGCCTTCATGTCCGCCCTGATCGAACGCAAGCGTGGCGACCGCCGCAGCATTCCCGTCGAAGCCGTCACGGCCGCCAGCCTGTCCGCCGCGCGCAAACGGCTAAGCGCCGCGCAGAAGCGCTGGCTGGACGAGTGCGCCTTCACCACGGCACCGGGCACGCACGCGCTGCTGTCCGACGCCAACGGCAAGCTGGTGCGCGTGCTGGCCGGCGTGGAAGGGAACGACGCGCTCGGCGCGCTAGCCGGCCTGCCCGGCACGCTGCCGGTGGGCGTGTACCACCTAGCCGAGGAAGGCGTGGCGCTGGACGCGCAGCACGTTGCGCTGGGCTGGGCGCTGGGCGCCTACCAGTTCACCCGCTACCGCAAGGCGCGCCGCGCGCCGGCCACGCTGGCCATTCCGGGCGACGACCTGAAAGCGCTGGCACCCCTGGTGCAGGCCACCACGCTGGTGCGCGACCTGGTCAACACGCCCACCGAGGACATGGGTCCGGAACATCTGGGCGATGCCATCACCAAGCTGGGCAAGGCGCACAAGGCCAAGGTGCGCGACTGGGTGGGCGACGAGCTGCTCAAGCACAACTTCCCCACCATTCACGCGGTGGGCCGCGCCAGCCATCGCGCGCCGCGCCTGATCGAGCTGAGCTGGGGCAAGAGCGGCGATCCGAAGCTGGTGATCGTGGGTAAGGGCGTGTGCTTCGACACCGGCGGGCTGGATCTCAAACCCTCCGACGGCATGCGCTGGATGAAGAAGGACATGGGCGGCGCCGCGCACGCTATTGCGCTGGCCTCGCTGGTAATGGAGGCGAAGCTGCCGGTGCGGCTCACCCTGCTGGTGCCGGCAGTGGAAAACGCGGTGAGCGGCAACGCGATGCGCCCGGGCGAGGTGATTACCACCCGCGCCGGCATCACCGTGGAAGTGGACAACACCGACGCCGAGGGCCGGCTGATTCTGTGCGACGCGCTGGCCTACGCCAGTGAGGGCAAGCCCGACCTGATCGTGGATTTTGCCACCCTCACCGGCGCCGCCCGCGTGGCGCTGGGCCCGGACCTGCCGGCGCTGTTCGCCAATCGCGAGGAACTGGCCGACGCCGTGCTCGCCGCCGGCAAGCGCACCGCCGACCCGCTGTGGCAACTGCCGCTGTGGCGGCCGTATCGCAAGATGCTGGACTCCTACCTGGCCGACATGGCCAACGCCGGCGGCTCGCGCCATGCCGGCGCGATCACCGCGGCGCTTTACCTGGAGCGCTTCGTGCCCGAGTCGCAGGCGTGGATGCACCTGGACACCTACGCCTGGAACGACGCCGACCGCCCCGGCCGCCCGCGCGGCGGCGAGGCGATGGGCCTGCGCGCGTTCTTCGCCTTCTTGCAGAGCCGCTACCCGCGCTGATCTCCCTCGGCCATTAGCGCGGGCTTACCGGTCGGGTACGCTGCGCCCATGACGACGCCGATGGACCACCGGCCGCAGACCGCCACCGCCGACTGCCGCGCGCAGGCGCAGGCGGCGTTGCAGCGCGGCGACCTCGCGCTGGCCGAGCAGGCGTTTGCGCGTCTGCTCGAGCAGCTCCCCACCGACGCCGAAGCGCTGCAGTTTCTGGCCTCGCGCGAGCTCGAGAGCGGCGATGCAACGCGGGCGATCGCGCGACTGCGCACTGCGCTGCAGGCGCATCCGCACGATGCAGCAGTGCTGCATCAGCTGGGCGCGGCGCAGGTGCAGGCCGGTGATCTGGCAGGTGCTGCGGACAGCTTGCAGGCGGCCCTTGGGCTGGCACCGGGCTTGTTCGTCGCGCAGCTGCGCCTCGGCGTGGTGTTCGAGCAGCAGGGGCTACGGCGCCAGGCCGCCATGACCTACCTCGGCGCGATCAACGCTGCCCAGGCACAGGGCCGCTGGCTCAGCGACGACACCACCGCGCCAGGGCTGCGCGATGCCGTGAAGCACGCCACGCGGTATGTCGCCGCCACGCGCCGCGAACTGTTCGACGCCGTCATCGAGCCGCTGCGCCAGCGCTACGGGCGCACGGAACTGGCCCGAGTCGACCAATGTTTGGCGATCTATCTGCACGAGCTGCCTGCGCCTCTACCCGATCCGCGGCAGCGCCCCCTGTTTCTGTACTTCCCGGGTGTGCCGAGCCAGCCGTTCTATCCGCGCGAGCGCTTTTCCGAGCATGCGCGGCTGGAGCAGGCGGTGGAGACGATACGTGGGGAACTGCTCGCGGTGCTGGCGAGCGCGGACGACCCGCTGGTGCCGTTTCTGGGGGCACCGTCGGCCGAGGCGATGGCGGCCAACCTGCTCGGGGCGACCGGCGCGGAGGCGGCCGCCTGGGACGCATTCTTTTTCTACCGCCACGGCGAGCGCTACGACGCTAACTGCGCGCGCTGCCCGCACACCAGCGCATTGCTCGACACACTGCCGCTGGTGCGCATTCGCGACCACGCGCCGGAAACGCTCTACTCGGTGCTGCGCCCCGGCACCCACATCCTGCCGCACCGCGGGGTCACCAATACGCGGCTGGTCACGCATCTCCCGCTGATCGTGCCGCCGGATTGCGCCTTGCGCGTGGGCGGCCAGACCCATGTGTGGGAAGAAGGCCGCTGCGTCACGTTCGACGATACCTTCGAGCACGAAGCGTGGAACCACAGCGCACAGACCCGGGTGGTGCTGATCCTGGACAGCTGGAACCCCGACCTGACCGAGGTGGAGCGGCTGGCAGTGACCGACCTGGTCGCGGCTATCGGCGACTTCAACCGCTCAGGCTTGTAGCGCGACGTAGGTCCCGTCGCTGCGCCCCGGCACTTGCTGGCCGATCTGCCCTTGCTGGCATACTCGAGACGCTTGAAAAAGCGGGAGTTGGAGGGGAATCCACTTCACCGGGGAGAGCATATGAAACACGACTTGAATCGCTTGTCGTTGGCAGTGCGTACGGCGTTGTGCGCGGGGATTTTCTCGGTGGCCGGAGCGGCGCAGGCGCAAGCCACCACGCCTGACAATCCGCAGTCCACGGACCAGACGGCGCCGCCGTCCAAGAAGGACGCGAAGACCCTGCAATCGGTGGTGGTGACCGGCTCGCTGATCAAGCGCGTCGATGTGGAAACGGCCAGTCCGGTCGTGACGCTGGATCGCTCGACCCTCACCAATTCGGGCAAGCCCGTGCTTGGCGACGTGCTGCAGCAGTTGCCCAGCATTTCGGGCAATGCCACCAACCCACAGAACAACAGCAACGGCGGCGGCGTGGCCAGCCCGTTGCTCGAGGCCGGCGATGGCGCTTCGCGTGTTTCGCTGCGCGGCCTGGGGATCAATCGCACACTGGTGCTGGTGGACGGCCAGCGCATGTCCAACCCGGACATCAACCTGATTCCGCCGGACATGATCGAGCGGGTGGACGTGCTGGCCGAAGGCGCGTCGACGGTGTATGGCTCGGACGCGATCGGCGGCGTGGTGAACTTCATCCTGCGCAAGAACTACAAGGGGGCGCAGTTCAGCCTCAATGACGGCATCTCCAGCCATGGCGACGCCAAGCGCCACGGCTTCAACCTCACCGCAGGCACCACCGGCGACGGCTACAGCATCGCCGCCGGCCTGGACTACAACAAGTACGACGAGACCCTGGCCGCGCGGCGCAAGTTCTCCCGCCAGCAGCTGTACCTGTCCAGCGGCGCCGTGGTGGCGGCTGGCTCCAGCTCGATCCCGACCGGCCGCATCCAGGTGCCGGCCTCGGTCGCCGCCCAGTACGGCTGCGCCGTCAACTCGTCCGGCACCGCTCAGGTGACCCTGGCGTCGGGCGATGGCTCGGCACTGGGCGATTACCGCTGCCGTCTCGCCTCCGATACCTACAACTACGCGGCGCTCAACTACATCCAGACCGCGCAGAAGCGCACCAACGGCTTCGTGCTGGGCAGCTTCAACATCACCGACAACGTCACCGCGTTCGTCGATGCGTTCTACAACCACACGGTGTCCAGCGGACAGGATGCGCCGTCGCCGGTGGGCACCGGCGACGGCCTGATCATTTCCGCCAGCAATCCGATCAACCCGTTCGGCATCACCTTCAGCCAGAACCCGGTGAACGGCGACCCGAACAGCGGCTACAACTTCCAGACCCGCCTGACCGGTGCCGGTACGCGCGTGCACAGCTACACCACCAATACCGGGCAGGTGAACGCGGGCTTGCGCGGCAACTTCGGCGAGAGCAGCAGCTGGATCTGGGATGCCTCGGTGAACTACAGCCACACCAAACGCGACCAGCGTGACACCAACGAGGTGGATATCCCCGCGCTGCAGGCTGCCGTCGACGGTGGCGCGAACATCTTCAACCAGGCAGACCCGAGCGTGGGCTCGCTGTTGAGCGCGGGCGTGAAGACACCGATCTACGTGTTCACCCAGTCGACCAAGCAGGCCCAGGTGGACGCCAGCGGCGACCTGTGGGACCTGCCTGCCGGCACGATGCAGCTGTCGGTCGGCGCGCTGTATCGCAAGCAGTTCATGAACTACACCGTGAGCGACTTCGCGGTGCTCGACCCGGTCACCACCACCTGCCAGATCCTGCAGGAAGCCTGCGGCTCGCCCGGGCGCGGCAGCTTCAACGTCAAGGAGGTTTTCGCCGAGACGCTGATCCCGCTGCTGGCGGACAAGCCGTGGGTGCGTTCGCTGAACATCGACCTGGGTGTGCGCAGTTCCAACTACAGCACCACGGGCACCACCACCAACGGCAAGGTGGCGATCGAGTGGCGACCGTCCGACGACCTGCTGGTACGCGGCACGGTGTCCCAGGTATTCCGGGCGCCGAACCTCAACGAGCTCTACGACGGCCGCACGCTGGTGCAGCCGAACCTCAACGATCCTTGCGTGGGGTTGAGCGCAGCCGACCTGGCGGCGCATCCGGTGGCCTGCCAGTACGTGCCGGTGAACTGGGCCGGCAACTCGCCGGCACAGGTCAACACGTTCTATTCCGGCGCCGCCACGGTGGGCGCCACGCTGAAGCCGGAAAAGGGCAAGTCGATCGACTTCGGCCTGGTGTACGACCCCGACTGGCTGCCGGGCGTGTCCACCAGTTTGGACTTCTGGCACATCTATCTGTCGGACACGCTCACCGCGATCCAGGCCGACACGGTGGTCAGCTCGTGCTTCAACAATGCCGCCAGCCCGTACTGCTCGTTCATCCATCGCGAGGACAACACCAGCAAGCAGCCCGGCCAGGTGTTCCTGATCAACACCCCGGTGGTGAACCTGGGCAACCTGAGCACCAGCGGCATCGACTACACGCTGCGCTACAAGCTGCCGCACTTCAACGTGGGCAGCATGGACCCCGGCAACTTCCGGGCGGCACTGAACACCAGCTACACCTCTACGTACAACGTCAACGCCACCCCCGGTCAGGTGGGAGCCAAGACGATCAACTACGCCGGCACCTTTACCCCGCAGTTCGGCAACATCGCGCGCTGGCGCGGTACGGCCACGCTCAATTGGGACAAGGGCAACTGGAACGCCCAGTGGCAGTCGCGCTACATCCATCGCCTGACCGCCCTCAATGCCGACGCCGCGATCACCGGCGTGAACATCCCAGTGGCTTCGGTGATCTATCACTCGATCCAGCTGGGCTATGCGGTGCCGTCGATCCACACCCGCTTCGACGTCGGCGTGGACAACATCTTCGACAAGCAACCGCCGCTGCTTTATCAGAACGGCTCCAACTACAACGTGGACACCGCCACCTATGACGTTCTCGGCCGTTATTACTGGGCTCGCGCGACGGTGAAGTTCTGATGGCGTAGCACGCCGGCAAAGGCCGCAGGGCCTTGATGGCATCCAGAGGGGCCGTGGGTCACCCGCGGCCCCTCTTGCATAATGCGGGTGCCGACTTCGAGTGAGAGACGCATGCCGGATCCCGCCGCCCACCTCGCCAGCGCCATGGCCAGCGCCTACAACGCCGGCGACATGGAGCGTGTCATCGCGCTGGCTGCCCAAGCCGGTGACCAGGTCGACGAGGGTATCCAGGTATGGCGCGGACTGGCCGAGCAGGCCACCGGCCGCTACGACGAAGCCGCAATCACGTTTCGCCAGCTGGCGCAGCGACGGCCGGAAGTTTCCGCCTACTGGAACAACCTGGGTGTCGCCTGTCGGCTGAGCGGCGATACGGATGCCGCCGAACGGGCGCTGTCTAAGGCTCGCTCGCTCGCTCCCGACGATGCCGACGTGCTCTACAACCTGGGCCTGCTCTACATCCAGCAGCATTGTTGGCTGCTCGCGCGCGAGACTCTGCTCGACGCCGTGGACCGCTCGCCGGACTTCGTCGAAGCGCGCCTGCAGGCTGCGTACGCGTGTTACGTCTGCGCAGACAACACCTGCCAGGAAGCGATGCTTGCCGGGGCGGCCGACTGGCCCGCCCAACCGGCAGAGCAGGCACTGATCCTGGCCGCCATGCTGTCGACCCAGGGCGACCTGGAGGCGGCCCTGCGCACGCTGGCACGGGCGCAGTTGCCGGGCCCGCCGCAGGGCGACCTTCTGCGGCTGCGCATCGCCGCGCAGCGGGCCCTGCTGTACGAGCGAAGCAACGCACTGGAACCGGCGCGGCAGGCACTGGAGCAGGCGCCACTGGCGACACTGGATGCGCTGCCAGCGGATGCCAGCCAGGCACGCGCGGACGGCTGGCGCGCGCACGCCGCACTGGCGGTGCGCGCCGGGGCCTGGGCCGATGCCGCGGCGCTATACCAGCGCGTGCTCGCGCTGCAGGTCGACGCCGAGGCTCGTGCCAGCGCCGGCTTCGGCTTGGCGACTGCATACGATCGGCAGGGGCTGCACGCCGACGCATGGCAGGCCTTGAACACGGCCCACGCCGCGCAACTGGAGATCGCCCGCGAGGTGGTGCCCGAACTGCTGGCGCCGGACAGTCAGCCGCTGCAGATGGTGGAGGTGGACCGCGATGCGTACGCCCGCTGGCGGCCGCTGGTCGCCCCCGCCAGCCGGGAGAGTCCGGTGTTCGTGGTGGGCTTCCCTCGCTCGGGTACCACGCTGCTGGAGCAGATGCTCGATGCCCATCCGGCGTTTCGCTCCATGGATGAGCGCGCCTTCATTCACGAGCTGACCGAGCGCATGGAGCAGGTCGGCCAGCGCTACCCTGCGGACCTGGCGAACCTGACGGCGACCGAGGTGGAACAACTGCGGGCAAGCTATTACCGCATGGTCGGGCGCGTGCTTCCGGATCTCGGACAACGCCGGCTGGTCGACAAGAATCCGCTCAACATGCTGTGCCTGCCGATGATCATGCGGCTGTTCCCGCAGGCGCGTATCGTCCTGTGCCTGCGCCACCCCTGCGACGTGCTGCTCAGCTGCGCCATGCAGTCGTTCCGCTCGCCGGCCTTCATGGTGTTGTGCTCGTCCCTGCCGCGGCTCGCGCGCGGATACGTCGCGGCTTTCGAGCAGTGGTTTCGGCAGGTGGAAGTCTTTGCGCCGCAGGTGATCGAGTGGCGTTACGAGTCCGTAGTGGAGCGTCCGAGCGAGCACCTCGCTCGCCTGGCGGCGTTCCTCGACGTCGCCGACGCCTCACCCATGGCGCGGTTCGCCGACCATGCACGCAGCAAGCGCTTCATCAGCACGCCAAGCTATGCCCAGGTCACCCAGGGCATCAGCACCCGGGCAGTCAATCGCTGGCATGGCTACCGCGAGCAGTTCGAACCGGTGCTGCCTTTGCTGCAGCCCATGATCGACCGCCTGGGCTACGGCCACTGAGCCACCTGTCTCCGACGCGCTGAAATCAAACGTGACTTCCGGCCTAGTCGCGCCGATCGCCCACGCGGCATGCTGCCCGATTGGAAACACCAAGGAGCTCCCATGCATCCACGCTTGTCCACGCTGGCGCTCGGCGTAGCGCTCGGCCTCGTTGCCTGTGCCAGCACCGCCGCCGGGTCGCCCGCGATCCAGCAACCTGCGCTCACCCCACAGACGCTGAGCTCCGGCGGGCCGATGCCGGTGGAGCAGACGCGGGTGCATTTCGATCACGCCGAGCTGCACTTCACGCTCGACATTGCGCATCGGCGCCTGAGCGGCGACGCGCGACTGACCTTTACCGCCACGGCGCCGACCGACGTGCTGGTGCTGGACCTGGATCGCAACCTGCCGATTGCCTCGATCACGCTGGGCGACCAGCCGATGGCGCCCAGCAACTGGAGCAACCCGACTGGCCGGCTGCGCATCGCGCTGCCGCATGCGCTGGCCAAGGGTGAGACGGTGACCGTGGGTATCCGTTACGGCGGCACGCCGCACGTGGCGAAGAACGCGCCGTGGGATGGCGGATTCGTGTGGAGCACCACGCCGGGCGGCAAGCCCTGGGTGGCCAGCGCGGTGGAGGGCGAAGGCTGCGACCTGTTCTGGCCGTGCATCGACCAGCCCACCGGCAAGCCGGACCTGGTCGACACCTGGGTGACCGTGCCGAAGGATCTGGCCGCCCCGGGCAACGGCGTGCTGGTGGGCGTCGAGGACCATGGCGCCACGCGTACCTGGCACTGGCGCATCAAGCGTCCGGACACCTATGCCATCTCGATCAACGTGGGCCCGTTCAAGGAGCTCAAGGGCAACTACGCCAGCCGCTACGGCAACACTATCCCGATGGAGTTCTGGTACCTGCCCGAACACGAGGCGCAGGCCAAGGAGCTGTTTGCCAGCTTCACGCCGATGCTCGACTTCTTCGAGCAGGAGATCGGGCCCTACCCGTTCGGCGACGAGAAGATGGGCGTGGTGGAAACCCCGCACAAGGGCATGGAGCACCAGACCCTCAACGCGTACGGCAACCACTACGCGAAGGACGGCTACGGCTACGACTGGCTGCTGCAACACGAGTTTGCGCACGAGTGGTTCGGCAACCAGGTCACCAACGTGAACTGGGACGACATGTGGCTGCACGAAGGATTCGGCACCTACATGCAGCCGCTGTACGCGCAGTACCTCAATGGCGACATGGACTACTACGCGATGCTCCACACCGAACGGCTGAGCGTGAAGAACGCTTTCCCGATCGTCTCGGGCAAGCCGCACGCCGAGCATGAGGTGTACGACGCCGACCGTGGCCCGGCCAACGACATCTACTTCAAGGGCTCGCTGGTGCTGCACACCCTGCGCGGGCTGATTGGCGACGATGCGTTCTTCCAGAGTATCCGCGAGCTGGTGTATGGCCGCCCCGACCCGAAGCCCGGCAATTTCCAGCCGCGCTACGCCACCACCAAGGATTACATCGACATCGTCAAGCGGGTCACCGGCAAGGATTACGGCTGGTTCTTCCAGGCCTACCTGTACGACGCGAAGCTGCCGCAACTGGTGCGCGAGCGACACGGCGATACGCTGGCCTTCCACTGGGTGACCCAGCACAACGAGGCCTTCCCGATGCCGCTGGAGGTACGCGTGGGCGACAGCGTGCAGACGCTGCCGATGACTGACGGCCGCGGTGAAGTACACGCTGCGCCGGGCACGCTGGTGATCGTCGACCCGCACTCGAAGGTGCTGCGCGACATGCCCCACATCGACGCCTTCCGCCACTGGATGGAGGAGCAGCAGAAGGCCAAGGCCCAGGCGGAGGCCAAGCCCAAGAAGTAGTCTGCACCGCCGCCCTTTGTAGGAGCCCGCTAGCGGGCGATGCTCTGGCTCTGATGCGCCCCAAGAGCAAAAGGCATCGCCCGCGAGCGGGCTCCTACAGGGGGAGAGCACGGCGCGAGTTACGGGGTATCGTCAGACGACGTTGTTGTGCGGTATGCGTTCCGCCGAGGGATGGAGGAACGAAGGAAAGCTGAGCTTGCAAGGCGACCGGGCTAAGGAGCCCCCCTACCCGCCGCCTCCTGTAGGAGCCCGCAAGCGGGCCGTGAAAAGGGGGTGGTGGGGCACCAAAAACACAGGCCAACCCCCCGTGCGGGGCCCAACGGGGGCAAAAAAAA